>CAZXNN010000148.1:0-7642 GCA_964641915.1 uncultured Nitrospira sp.
GGCCAGTCCTCCGCCAAACGATCGCTGCTCTCTCCCCAAGAACAACGCATCCTGCCCCATGTCGCCGGGGGCCTTACGAATAAAGAGATCGCGCAACGCTTGGATCTGAGTGAGAAGACCGTGAAGAATTATCTGGCGAATATCTATTCCAAACTCCAGATCGGACGGCGGTCTCAAGTCGCTGCGATGTATGCCGGGAGCTTTAAAGGCTCCGTGCCTCCCCTGGCCTCCAAGTCCTCGTAAACAACGCGACCTGTCGGCACAGGCCGGCCTTAAGATTATTCGAGAGATACCGATACAGGGTGGTCCCGGCCTGACACGTTCTCCAGCGCGTTCCTTCCTGCGATCCCCACCGGCCCGCGCGACGATCACCGCATCAAGTTTCTCCCGCTACGATCCGAAAAAGATGTGGATCTCCGCAGCAACACGCCCGTTCCCGCCCCGAGGACGCCATGTTCGATGTTTCCAAATTTCGGCTCCAGGACATGACCAACTGCAGTGCGGCCTTGCGGCAGCTTGGCACGGGTGCGTCGTCCATTGACATCGCGGCAGACCGGATTACCCGATACCTTTACGCCACCCTGACGACCGGAGCAGATGAAGATCCGGCCTGTGTCCTCGTGCGGCTGTTCAAGACGCACCCCTACGACCGGCTCAGCCCCGAACTACAAGCGTTGGCCGATCTCCGCCTTGGAGACAAACCCGCCAATCCCGGCATGAAGTGCCTCACCCTCCTCGCCAGCACGGGGGCCGTCGAAGGCTGGAACCACCCGGCTCAATCCAGCCGTTTCCGTGTCATCCCGCTGGACGGACCGAACACCCTGGCCACATTGCCGATGTTTTCGCAGCTCTTTGCCCAATTTCGCATCGATCTGCCGTTTCTCGAACAGGCCGGCTCCTCCCTCCTGATTGATCAGTACGCCACCGCCTTCAACGCCTTCCATGTCCCGCAGGCGCTCGGCAGCCCCTACGTACCAGGGCAAACCGACTTCGTCGTGCCATTCGGCATTCAATCCGTGTTCGGCTTCGGAGGGTTGCTCTCCACGGGCGAGATATTCGCCGTAATTCTGTTTGCGAGAGTTCCCATCACGAAAGAGACCGCCGACCTCTGTAAAGCATTTGCCCTCTCAACCAAACTGGCCTTGGCGCCATTTGAGCACAACCGGCTATTCGTTCCCCAAACAGCAACCGCCTTGCCGGTCGATCAGGCATTGGCAACAAACCAGCTCGCCTCCTTGCAGGACCGTGTCGCGACCCTTGAATCACTCCTGGCCGTCCAAGAGCATGCGGTCGAAGTCCAATCCGAGAAGCTTGAGACGGCTCTGGCAGAGGCGGTCAGGCAGGGACAGAAGTTGCAGAAGCAGAGTGTGCGCTTTGAAACCCTGTCGGCTACGTCGCCCGTCGGCATCTTTGAAACCGATGCCGATGGCGCCTGCCTCTATACCAATGCCACCTGGCAGGCTATCGCCGGCGTCACGCTCGCAGATACGCTGGGCGACGGATGGAGCCGCGCCATTTTCGAAAATGACCGGTCGCGCGTCTGTGCAGCCTGGAGTCAAACAGCGAAGGCCGGCGAGGACTGTTCGCTCGAGTTCCGGATACAGCGGCCTGACGGCACGATCCGCTGGGTCCATGCCCGATCGCGCCCGCTGAAGAATCACGCAGGCGTCGTGACCGGCCACGTTGGCACCACGGAAGATATCACCGAGCGCAAGCAGGCCCATGAAGCCCTTCAACAAAGCGAACAGCGCTATCGCCGCTACTTCGAGCTGGGCCTGGTGGGCATGGCCGTCACCTCGCCGGAAAAAGGCTGGGTCGAAGCCAACGACCGCCTGTGTCAAATCTTCGGGTATTCGCCTGACGAACTCGTCACCAAGACCTGGACCGAGTTGACCCATCCCGATGACGTCGCTCCGGATCTTGCGCAATTCAATCGAGTGCTCGCCGGGGACATCGACCGCTACACCTTGGACAAGCGCTTTTTCCGTCGTGATGGCCGGATCATCTATGCCACCATCTCTGCCAGCGCCGTCCGCCGGGAGGACGGATCCGTCGATCACTTCGTGGCCCTCGTTCAAGACATCACCGCAAGGCATGAGGCCGAGGAACGCCTGAAAGAGAGCGAGCGGCGGCTCCAACAGCAAATCGACGAAATGCCGACCGGGCATATCGGGTGGGATCGCAACTTCCGGATCACCTCGTGGAATCCCGCTGCCGAACGGATCTTTGGATATAGCTCGAGCGAAGTCATCGGACGCCACGCGTCGTTTCTCATCCCTGAGGAATTCCGTCCCCATGTCGAAGACGTCTGGCAGCGACTGATCGACGGAGACAAGACCGCCCATAGCACCAACGACAACCTTACTAAGGATGGCCGCCGTATCGCGTGCCAATGGGCCAACACGCCGCTGCGAAACGCCGAGGGTCAGGTCGCCGGGGCCTTCTCCATGGTCCAGGATGTGACGGAACAGCATGGATATCAAACCCGGTTGCGCCAAACGGAAGAGCGGTGGACCTATGCGTTTGCCGGCAACGGGGACGGTGTCTGGGATTGGGACGCTCAGACCAATCACGTCTTCTTCTCGAATCGATGGAAGGAGATGCTGGGCTATGCCGAGAATGAGATCGGCGCCACGCTCGAGGAGTGGTCCTCGCGCGTCCATCCCGACGATCTCCCAACGGTGATGGCCGATATCCAACAGCATCTCCGCGGCGAGACTCCGGTTTACGTGAACGAGCACCGGATGCAGTGCAAAGACGGTTCGTACAAGTGGATCTTGGACCGGGGCAAAGTCACCTCCCGGGGGCCGGACGGTTCCCCGCTCCGTGTCGTCGGCACCCATACGGACATGACCGACCACAAACGACTGGAAGAAATTACAGCCCACAGCCGCCATCAGGCGGCGTCGTTTATCGAACACGCTCCGGCGCCGGTCGCCATGCTGGACCGAGCCCTCCGATACGTGGCGGTCAGCCGCCGATGGCTAGAGGATTATCGGCTTGGCGAGCAGAACATTATCGGAAAGCATCATTACGAGGTGTTCCCTGAAATCCGAGCCATGGAGGAGTGGCAGGCGATCCATCAGCGCTGTTTGGCCGGAGCCGTAGAGAAGCGGGAAGAACAGCGCTTCGTTCGTGCGGACGGCTCGGAAAACTGGCTTCGATGGGAAGTCCGCCCCTGGCGGGATGCAACCGGGGAAATCGGCGGCATCATCATGTTCACGGAGGACATTACCGAACGTAAACACATCGAAGAAGCACTTCGGCAGTCCCAAACCGTTCAAGAAGCGCTCCTGACCCACGCCGGATACGCGGTGATCGCCACCGACCCATCAGGACTCATTACGGTATTCAACCCCGCCGCTGAACAGCTGCTCGGCTATACGGCCGGCGAGATGATCGGGACACTGACTCCGGCAATCTTCCATGACCGGGACGAAGTCGTCGCACGCGCCACGGAATTCGGCAAGGAACTCGGCATCACGATCCAACCAGGCTTCGACGTATTCATTGAGAAGGCCCGCAGCAATCTCCCGAATCAACACGAATGGACCTACATCCGGAAAGACGGGCGCCGCATCCCCGTGATGCTGTCGGTCACCACGCTCCGCGGCTCCGCCGGTGACATCATTGGCTATATGGGAATGGCGCTCGATCTCACCGACCGCAACGCCGCCGACGCACAGTTCCAGACGGTCATGGAAGCGATGCCTACCGGCATTATCCTAGCCGATGACGCCGGCCACATCACGATGGTCAATCAGCACGTCGGCCGGATGTTCGGGTATGAACCAGGCGAACTGCTCGGACAACCCGTTGAAATCCTTTTGCCCGAACGATTCAGGGCCGCGCACCCGACCCATGTGCGCACGTTCTTCCGGTCTCCCACGGCGCGTGCCATGGGGGCGGGGAAAGATCTGTCGGGGCTGCGCAAGGACGGGAGCGAGTTCTTCCTGGAGATCGGCCTGGCTCCGATCCAAACCCCGCAAGGGGTGCGCATCGTGGCCTCGATCGCCGACATCACGAAGCGCAAGCGGATGGAATCGACCCGATTCCGGCTGCAACAGGCCGTCAACCATACACAAGATGGTATGGCCCTGCTCGACGAGGCCGGCGAATTGACCTACATGAACCCGGCCTACGCGACGATCTTCGGCTATGCGGTCGACGACCTGCTCGGCAAGCGCTGGACCCGGCTCTATCCGGAAGAATGGGCTGCGATGATCGAACAGATGTACCTCCCGATGTTGCGTTCGGAAGGACAATGGCAAGGCGAGGTGGTCGGGAGCAAGAAATCGGGCGAAGCCTTTCATGTCGACCTGTCACTGTCCCTGCTGGAAGAGCCCGGCACCAGACGCGAGACCATTCTCTGCACCTGCCGGGATATTTCGCACCGCAAACAGATGGAGCTCGACCTGATCAATGCCAAGAACGCCGCCGAAGCCGGCATTCGTGCGAAATCCGAGTTCCTCGCCACCATGAGCCACGAAATCAGGACGCCGATGAACGGCGTCCTCGGCATGACGGACCTGCTGATCGACACGGCCCTCACGGCGGAACAACGGGAGTTTGTCCATACGCTCAAGCAGTCCGGCGAATCGCTCATGCGGATCATCAATGACATTCTGGACTTTTCAAAAATCGAAGCCGGGAAGCTCACGATTGAAACCCTTCCGTTCGATTTGCGCCTGACCATTGAGGATACGCTGGACCTGCTCGCTCCCACTGCGCAGGCCAAGCATCTTGAATTGGTGGGCTTGATCGATGCGCAGGCCCCCCATGCCGTGATCGGGGATCCGGGTCGCATTCGCCAGATCCTGACCAATCTGATCGGCAACGCCATCAAGTTCACCGAACGCGGGGAGGTGCTGGTCCAAGTCCTCAAAGCCGAGGAAAGCGCGGCGTCCGTTCTCCTGCGGTTCGAAATCGTGGATACTGGGGTGGGCCTGACCGAGGAGGCCAAGGCGAAACTCTTTCAATCCTTCACCCAGGCCGACAGCTCGACCGCCCGTAAATACGGCGGGACCGGGCTGGGCCTGGCCATCTGCAAGCGCCTGACGGAACTCATGGGCGGCCAGATCGGAATTCAGTCCTTTCCGGGATCCGGCACCTGCGTATGGTTCACGATCCGTCTGCTCACCCAGACCGATTCCACCGCACTCCCAGCACCCGCGCTCATCGACAACCTGAGCGGATTGCGTATTTGCCTGGTCGACGATAACGCGACGAATCGCAGCCTGCTCCAGTACCACGCCTGCGACTGGAGGATGCAGTACGACAGCGCAGAGGACGGCCCCTCAGCCCTGGCACTGATCCGCCGAGCCGCGACGGAGGGAAAACCGTTCGACCTGGCCATTCTCGATATGCACATGCCCGGGATGGACGGCCTGGCGCTCGGACGCGCCATCAGAGACGATGCGAGCCTCGACCACACGCGACTCGTGCTGCTCACGTCGCTGGGCCGGCGAGGCGACGCCAAGGTGGCCCAGGCCTCTGGGTTTTCCGCCTATCTCACGAAGCCGGTACGAAAAAAGCACCTCTACGATTGTCTGCGCCTCGTCATGGGGCAAGCACCGGCGGCTCACGCCGACAGTCCGGCCACAATGCCCGCGCCGGCCCTCATTACGCGCCATCAGGTGGCTGAGCTGCACGCGAATCTCCGGCTGCTGGTCGTGGACGACAATCCCGTCAATCAGAAAGTCGCCGTCAAGATGCTGGAGAAACTCGGCTATCGTGTCGATGTAGCCGGCAACGGAAATGAGGCGCTTGCCGCCCTGACCCGGCACCGGTACAACCTGGTGTTCATGGATTGCCAGATGCCCGAATTGGACGGATTTGAAACGACACGCATGATCCGCTCGCACGAGCAACCGGGCACCCATCTCCCCATCATCGCCATGACCGCCAATGCGATGCAGGGCGACCGTGAACATTGCCTGGCCTCCGGCATGGATGACTTTGTCAGCAAGCCAGTGAAGAGCCAGGATCTCAGCGCCATACTAGGTCGGTGGCTGGATCAACCCGATGCCCGAGCGGCGGCATAGATCGTGATGCGACTCCACCCACCACCCTCCGTAGTCTTCATCGGGCCTGGACGACCTTTCACCGAACACCTCGAAGCATGGATGCGCACACATTTTGCCGAGCCTTTGAACGTGGCATACAAGGCCACGGTCCCCGAGGCGCTGGCTCATCTCCAATCCCATTCCGTCGATCTTATGGTCGTCGACGAAACCGCCGCACAAGCCGGCCTGCGCCCGATCCACACTGCCTCTCCCGCCACCGCGATTATTGGAATGGTCATGAAGACGGATGAATCCGCTCAGCTGCTCATGCTGCGGCAAGGCGTTCACGAGGTGCTCTGCCTGCTCCCGTCTTCCGGCGCCGGTCATGCCCGGATCCTGGAACGGGCTCTGGCCCGCGTGAACGGACGCGCCGGGCTGCTTATAGCGGATGAACCGCGCCTCGATGCTGCGGCCGGACCACCCCGGCTGACCCACGATCTGAACAATCTCCTGACATCGATCAACGGATTCGCCGATCTCTTGCTCGCTCAGCTCCCGACCGATAACCCGGCACGCATGGGCGCCGAGCAAATCCGCCTGGCCGGGAAGCGTGCCGCCGCCTTACTCAGAGCACAGACACCGGGACATTCCGGCTTTTCATCGCCTGCGACGACTGCACCTTCGCCGGTCACCGCCAAAGCCGCGTAACGCGCGGCCTCCGGTCGAATTGGCGGACTCCGCGCATCTGAATTGACAGGTTGCAAGACGCACTTTAGGATACGCCGCACGCGGTGCCCTGAATGGGCACTGACTGGTTAAGGAGGCCCGATGTCCAGCGAGCATTCGTCCCCGTCTCACACACCGGCAGCAGCAAAACGAACCACCGGCGCCCACATCGAACACATCTTTGAAAGCGTCGTGTTTGCCAGCCGCTGGATTCAAGCGCCGCTGTATGGCGGACTCATTGTCGCGGAACTGCTCTACGCATATAAATTCTTGGTGGAATTGTGGGAAATGGTCCGGCACATCAATCAGCAGGAAGAAACCATCTTCATGCTGGGTGTCCTCGGATTGATCGATGTCACGATGGTCGCCAATCTCCTCACAATGGTCATCATCGGCGGCTATGCGACGTTCGTCAGCAAGCTGGATCTGGAAGAGCATCCGGACCGCCCGGACTGGCTGACACACATCGACCCCGGTACGATCAAGATCAAGCTCGCGGCATCACTGATCGGCATCTCCAGCATCCACCTCTTGAAATCGTTTGTGAATATCCACAACGAAAACTACGAAGACATCAAGTGGAAAATCTTCATCCATATCACCTTCCTCGGTTCCGCGATTCTGCTGGCCTGGACGGATAAGATCATGCAGAGAGATAAAAAGCACTGATCCGATATCGGAACCCGTAGGAGGCTGGACCTCTCTCGGCCTACTGTTGAGGGCCCAGGTCGATCTGCACGGAACCGTACCGACGCAAACCTGACTTTCCGGTCTTTGCACCGGGACACATCAAGGAATGGCCCTTGCGGACCTCTTCGTCTTATCTGTGACCATGCCTCATTCTTACACTCTGCGATTGGAGGCCATCATGCGTCGCCTCGGTTTCGTCACGCTCCTGACGCTTCCGCTTC
>CAZXNN010000149.1:0-7572 GCA_964641915.1 uncultured Nitrospira sp.
TTCAGTGGGAGTGTCCGCCGCGACGCCTGAGTTGAAGGGGAAGTTCGAAGTCCTCAAGGACGAAAAGTCCACGCATCAACCGGGAAAGGTGAAGCTGATCGAATTTGCCGATTTCTATTGTCCCCACTGCCATCGTTTTGACGGCGAGGGAGTGGCGCTTCTCAAGAAAGAATTCGGCGACAAGATCGAAGTGACGATGGTGGGGTTCCCGGTTTTCCAGGGGAAATTGCCGACGCCGTTCGATATGTATGAACAGGCCCGGACGATGGGCAAAGGGGATGAGATGAAGAAAGTCCTCTTCCGGACGATTCATACGGAAAAAGTAACCGGTGTGCTGGATCGTTCGTTGCGCGAAATTCTGATCAAGGAAGTCGGGCTCGATCCCAAGGCATTTGAGGAGGGCATGGCCAGCGGCAAGCCGGCCAAAGCGTTGGAAGAGAGCAAGAAATGGGGCGAGCGCATTAAGGTGCAGCAGACGCCGACGGTGTTGATCGACGGCAACATCAAAGTTGAGCAGATCGACCCGGACAATCTGAAGCTGGTGATCCACAGCATTCTGGATGCAGACAAGAAGAAGTGATCGTGCAAGGCCTGAGTGCTGAGTGTTGCGGTCGGGAGAGCCTGAAACCCTAGCACTCAGCGCTTCAGGCTCAGCGTTTGTTGAGGAACGATGGCGATTGATCCAATCTGCGGGATGACGGTCGATCCCGCCACGGCGGCCGGGCGATTAGAGTACGAGGGCCAGACCTACTACTTTTGCGCGACTTCCTGTCTCGACCGGTTCAGAGCCGATCCAGAGAAGGCCCTGAAGAAGGCGCAAGTCCCTCCTGTCGCGATTGCCATTTCTCCCACTGCACGCAAGCCTCTCCCGATGATGATGCCGGCGGCGCCTGCCGCCGCCGGTGTCCTCGATCCGGTCTGCGGCATGACGGTACAGCCCGCGACGGCGGCCGGTTCGTACGTGCATGCCGGAAAGACCTATTATTTCTGTGCGACGAGTTGCCTGACCAAATTCAAGAATGATCCTGATTATTACCTGTTGCCGCCGGATCTGCGTCCGGCCCGCGAGGTTGCCGTTCCAGCCGGAGCCGCGGTCGAGTACATCTGTCCGATGGATGCCGAGATCCTTGAGACGAAGCCCGGCGCCTGCCGGATCTGCGGAATGGCGCTGGAGCCCAAGATCGTGACAATGGATGAGGGGCCTAATCCGGAACTCAACGACATGGGCCGGCGGTTCCGGTGGAGTATCGGGCCCGCCGTCGTGGTGATGATCCTGGCGATGTCGGATATGATCCCCGGTCAACCGCTGCACCAGTGGCTGGGCGGCGCACGACTGAACTGGGTGCAGTGGCTATTGGCGACTCCGGTCGTGCTCTGGGGCGGGTTTCCATTTGTTCAACGAGGGTGGGCCTCGATCGTCAATCGGGCTCCGAACATGTTTACCTTGATCGCCATCGGCACCGGCGCCGCCTATGGATTCAGCACCGTCGGGACAGTCATCCCCGAGTGGCTGCCGGCCTCCTTCCATCAGCATGGCGGCGGTGTGGCGGTGTATTTCGAAGCGGCCGCAATGATCACGGTGCTGGTCCTGCTCGGTCAGATCCTGGAGCTTCGTGCGAGAAGCCAGACGTCATCCGCTATTAAAGGGCTCTTGCGACTGGCTCCGACAACAGCGCGGGTTGTACGGGACGGCCGGGAGCTGGATGTGCCGCTCGACCAGGTGCAGGTTGGGTACCGGCTGCGTGTGCGGCCGGGTGAGCGCATCCCGGTCGACGGTATCGTGGTCGATGGAGGTTCGGCCGTCGATGAGTCGATGATTACCGGTGAATCGATGCCGGTGGAGAAGACGGTCGGCGCAACGGTGACCGGTGGCACGATGAACGGTACCGGCAGCCTGCTGATGCAGGCGCAGAAAGTCGGCCGGGACACGCTGCTTGCGCGCATCGTGCAGATGGTCAGCGACGCGCAACGGAGCCGCGCTCCGATTCAACGGGTGGCCGATACAGCGGCGGGCTACTTTGTCCCTCTGGTGGTGGCAGCCGCGGTCATCACGGCGGGTGCCTGGATCTGGTTTGGGCCTGAACCGAAACTAGCCTACGCGCTGGTCAATGCGGTGGCGGTGCTCATCATCGCGTGTCCCTGCGCCTTGGGCCTGGCGACGCCGATGTCTATTATGGTGGGGACGGGCCGCGGGGCGACGGCCGGTGTGTTGGTGAGGAAAGCCGAGGCGCTGGAAGTGCTCGGCAAGGTGGACACGATCATATTTGACAAGACCGGCACGCTGACCGAAGGAAAGCCGGTGCTGGCCTCCGTCCGGTTTGTGCCGCCCTATAGCGATCAGGATGTGTTGCGGTTTGCCGCCAGCCTCGAGCAGGGCAGCGAACATCCGCTGGCCGAGGCCATTGTATCCGGTGCGCGGGCACGCGGCCTCACGTTGGCTCCGGTGAAAGAGTTCTTGACCGTGACCGGAAAAGGCGTGACCGGTACTATTGACGGCCAGTCGGTGGCAATCGGAACGGCGGCCTTCTTGAGCGACAGCGGCGGTGTGGTGGGGCGGACTTTGGAGGTGCTGGAGGAGGAGGCGGCCGCGTTTCGTGAGCGGGGGCAGACGGTCATGTTTGTGGCAGTGAACGGGAAGGTGGCCGGTTTGTTAGGAGTGGCCGATCCGATTAAGGCTTCCTCGGCGGGCGCCGTCAGGCAATTGAAAGCCGATGGCCTTCGCCTGGTTATGGTGACCGGGGACCATCAGCGCACGGCGGATGCCGTCGCCAAGCAACTTGGGATCGATGAGGTCAGGGCCGGGGTGTTGCCGGAACAGAAAGGGCGCATCGTCCGTGAACTCAAAGCCGGCGGTCGGATCGTGGCGATGGCGGGAGACGGAGTGAACGACGCGCCGGCCTTGGCGCTGGCCGATGTCGGCATTGCCATGGGTACGGGTGCCGACATTGCGGTGGAAAATGCCGGCATGACCTTGCTGAAAGGCGATTTGCAGGCGCTCGTGCGGGCGCGCCATTTAAGTGTGGCGACGATGCGAAACATCCGGCAGAATCTCTTTTTTGCCTTTGCCTACAATCTGCTGGGGGTGCCGATTGCCGCCGGTGTGCTGTATCCGTTCACCGGGTTGTTGCTGAGTCCGATGATCGCCAGCGCCGCAATGACGTTCAGTTCGGTGTCAGTCATTTCGAACGCGCTCCGGCTGCGGCATATCGAATTATAAGTGCGCTCGTTATCCCTGCATGGTACGCTGGCCACGGCATTTCACTGATTCCAAGACAACTGGTTTTCTCGCAACACGGCTATGAATCGAACGACTCTTATCGCGACATGGGCTCTGAGTTTCTGCCTGGGAAACCTTATGGTAGCCGGACCCAGCCCAGCTGCGACGCATCTGGTGCCTGTCGCCAACGGGCACAACCTGCAAAATCAGGTGAAGGCAACAGCCATCAAAGTCATTCCTGCCGTCGTGAGCATCGCCTCCACGGTGATGGTGCGCGATCAGGCGTTCAGCGATGAGACGCTCCCGTTCGGTCTGTTTAAGGAGCCGCCGGCGCGGCGCCAGTACGGGCAGGGGTCCGGCGTGATCGTCTCGCCGGACGGCTACATCATTACGAACAACCATGTGGTCGCCGACGCGGTAGATGTAGAAGTGATTCTGGCCGACCGGCGGCAGTACAAAGGGAAAGTGGTGGCGACCGATCCGAAGACCGATGTGGCTGTGGTGAAGATCAATGCGACAAATCTTCCGACCGTGCCCTGGGCGGATTCCAGCACGCTGGCCGTGGGAGAGTTTGTGTTGGCCATCGGGAATCCGCTCGGGCTGAGCCGGACGGTGACATTCGGGATCGTCAGTGCGGTGGGACGAGCGGATGTGGGCGTGGCTGATTTCGAGGATTTCATTCAGACCGATGCACCGATCAATCCAGGAAATTCCGGCGGCGCTCTCGTGAACGTCAACGGCGAGCTGGTCGGGATCAATACGGCGATTGCGAGCCCGACGGGCGGCAGTGTCGGCGTCGGCTTTGCGATTCCAAGCAACATGGCACGGGCTGCGATGCAGAGTTTGATCAAGACCGGCCGGGTCGTCCGTGGATTTCTCGGGGCCTCGACTCAGGATGTGAGCCCCTCGCTGGGAAAGATTTTCCGTCTGCCGGACGTCAAGGGCGCGATCGTGACCGATCTGCAAGCGAAGGGATCGGCGGAGCGAGCCGGCCTCAAGCGCGGGGATGTGGTGGTGCGGTTCGACGGCCGTGACGTGATGGATAGCGGGCAGCTGCGCAACCTCGTGGCGCAATCGCCGATCGGCAGCAAGCATCGCTTGGACCTCATTCGCGACGGCAAGTCCTATCAAACGGAGTTGACGGTCCAGGAAGCTCCGCGTGAACGGGCGAAGAAAGCTCAGAACCAGGCCGCATCAGCTTCAACGGCGCACCCGCTGACAGGAGTGGTGTTCGACGACGTCACGCCTCCGCTGGCCAGGCAGATGGATCTGGCCGTGAACAGCGGCGTGGTGGTGACGGATATCGAAGAAGGCAGCCTCGCCGAATCTTCAGGCCTGCAACCGGGCGATGTCGTACTCGAACTCAACCGCCAGCCTATCCACAATTTTGCCACCTTCCAACGCTTCGCCGATCCGCTCAAGCCTACCGACCTTGCGCTCCTGCTCGTCAACCGGCAGGGAAATGCGCTGTATATCCCCATTCAGGGCGAGTAGTCCTCACACGCGCACATACACTCTCTTTCCGCCATTCGAGAATAGGCCGATCACGGGCAATGCCCTATCTTGACGCGTGTGTTCATCCAGTGCTACGTTCTGAAAAATCGTAGCACTGGAGGGGTATGAAAAAACTGGTTCGTTTCGGCGTCTCTCTCGACCAGCATCTGCTGGATGCGTTCGATCAGCATATCGAGCGACGGAAGTACACCAACCGCTCAGAAGCCCTGCGCGATTTGATTCGCGACAATCTGGTCGGGCAGGAGTGGGATCAAAATAAGGAAACGGTCGGCACGATCACGTTCGTCTACGATCATCATGTGCGCGATCTGACGAGCAAGCTCACCGATATTCAGCACGATTATCACGGAAAGATTTTGTCCGGCATGCACGTGCATCTGGATCACGACCATTGCCTGGAAGTCCTGGTGGTGAAGGGGAAAGGCTCTGAAATCAGGAAGATCGCCGACGCCCTGGTGAGCGTGAAAGGTGTGAAGCACGGCAAGTTGACGATGACCACGACCGGCAAAGGCCTGGATTAATCCGTGCGGGTCTGTGTGATTGATGGGCGGGGCGGAGGGCTGGGTTGCCGGTTGGTAATAGGCCTGCGGGCGACTTTGGGGTCGGATTGCCAGATTGTTGCGTTGGGGACGAACGTGGCAGCCGCCGAAGCGATGAGGCATGCCGGGGCCGAGCTGGCGGCCGCCGGACCCCAGGCCATTTCGAACACGGTTCCGACGGTTGATGTCATTGTGGCATCGTTGAACATGGTTTTGCCAGGTGCCATGCTGGGTGAAGTCACTCCTGAGATTGTGAAGGCCATTCTTGCGGCAAAGGCCAAGAAGGTGTTGTTGCCACTGAATCGAGCCCAGGTGGAGATTGTGGGAAGTGAAGATCGGACCTTAGATATGTTGATTGCCCGATCTCTTGCGCGCATCCGCGCTTTAGTGCAGCCGACCTGCCAGACGTAACAACGTGATTCAACCGGTTGTGAGTTGCGAGGCCACGAGGGTCTACGCCAGTCGATGAGTCGGCTGTCGCTCGATCACCGTGGGCGTCTCATCCGTCCACACATGAGCAACGGGGAGTGGTGGATATGAGGCGTATCGTAGTTGCAGTCATCGTTATGTGTGTCTTGGTGGGTAGCCTCGAACGAGCCGCGGCCCATGATCCTGATGTGCCTGAATTGGAAGTCCCTGAAGTCTCCGTGATCGGCGAACGGCCGGTGGCGGCCTCCTCTCAGCAGTTCATTCCCGATAAAGAATATCTTCTTCAGCCGCAGGGCCGCCCGGCTCAGGTGTTGCGGTTGATTCCAGGATTTCTGGCTGTGGAACATTCCGGCGGCGCGGGAAAAGCGGATCAGTACTTTCTGCGCGGTTTCGATGCCGATCATGGGACGGACGTCGCCTTCTTCGCCGACGGCATGCCGATCAATTTGCGCTCTCACGGGCATGGGCAGGGCTACACCGATCTCAATTTCATCATTCCTGAAACCATTGAAGGCCTGGACGTGAACAAGGGGGCCTATCTGCCGGAGTACGGCGATTTTGCGACAGCCGGGGCGGTGAACTTTCGCACGCGCGATGTGGTCAAGGAAGGGGTGGTCCAGTCGGCGGGCGGACAGTTCAGTACCACTCGAAATCTTCTGATGTTTTCGCCGACGACAGAGAAGGTCCGCACGCTCATTGCGGCGGAGGGTTATTACACCAACGGTCCGTTCCAGAGCGACAACCGCTATTTCCGCGCCAATCTCTTCGGGAAACTGACGACGAATCTGAGCGGTCGTGATGAGTTGAGCATTACCGGCACCTATCATAAAGCTCAGTGGAATGCGTCCGGAGAAATTCCGCTACGCGCCGTCAATGACGGCTCCCTCGATCGTTTTGGGGCAATCGATCCCTCGGAAGGGGGCAAGACCACCAGGAGCACCGCCAAGCTGAAGTATCATTACGACACGATGTCCGGCGGGCAGTTCTTTGCGAATGCCTACGTGCAATACTATCAACTCGACCTCTATACGAATTTTACGTACTTCCAAAATGACCCGGTGAATGGCGATGGTATCGTCCAATCTGATCGCCGGGTGATGTATGGCGGCGATTTCGGGTACAAGCAGCGGGGCGAGACGTTCGGTCTTCCCAGCACCGGAACGATCGGCTTTCAGGCCCGGGTAGACGACATTCATGCCAAGCTCGGCACGCAGACGACGCGCGTGATGACCGGTACGACAACCGATACCGACATCCTGGAAGCCTCCTACGCGCCTTTTGTCAAAGCGGAGGTGCAGCCGGCGAGCTGGTTACGACTGGCCGGCGGCCTTCGCGGTGAAACTTTTACCTTCGATGTCCGTAACCGCTGCGCGACTTGTGCGGAGCAGCCGGCCGGTCGGAAAAGTTCCGGAGTCGTCTTGCCCAAGATGAACGTCATTCTGGGTCCCTGGGCAAGCACCGAGTTTTTCGCCAATTACGGGGAGGGGTATCATAGCAACGATGCGCGGTCGGCCGTTGCGACGGGCTCCTCGCCGCTCGCGCGGGCCAGGAGTTATGAAGTAGGCGTGCGATCAAAGCCACTCGGCGACGACGGTGTGGAATTGATTGCGACGCTCTGGCGGCTGGATCTGAAATCGGAGCTTGTCTTTGTCGGTGACGAAGGCACAACGGAAATTCGTGGGGCGACCAGGCGAGAAGGTGTGGAGGTCGCTGCTCGCGGCCAGGTATGGGGGCCACTGTATTTCAACGGAAGTGTGACCTGGACCAAGGCGGAATTTCGCACCGGCGATGCCATTCCGTTGGCTCCGGAGGTGACGGCGTACGGGGCGCTCCTCTTGAAATGGCCTGAGGGGCTGACGTCCCAACTACAGG
>CAZXNN010000150.1:0-7571 GCA_964641915.1 uncultured Nitrospira sp.
GGCTTTCAAGCTGCGACTGAGAAATTGCACAGCGTCTGTCGGAAACGCGAGCTGGGATGCCAGGTCAGCGTAATCGTCCTGCAACTCCCGGCAGAGATCCTGGAGCAGCTTCCGCATGGACAGTCGAAGTTCAAGATTCAGGGCGATGAGCGATGGGGAATCGAATAGCAGCACCTTCCGCCTCCCTTACCAGTCATATCAAAATGAGGGAGACTGTAACGTAGGAAAGACAGGCCTGCAAGGAGGAACCGCGGCAAGAAACGTCAGGAAGAGCAGGAGAGAATTGCTATGAGTGCGTTCGCGCTGCGGTCAACGCACTCAGCTTGTGGCGAAGGCCCTGCACCACCCGTTCAGGCGGTGGCCTTCAGATGTCCTGCGAACTCCGGCACCAGCACGCCAGGCTTCAGGAGCTTCATCGCTCCTGATTTCTGAATCATGCGATGACGCAGAATCAGCGGATCCACAATATTGCCGCAAGACACACAACGCATGCCGCGCATCCACATCGGCACGCAGCTTTCCTGCAAATCAACCAAGTTGTCGACCACCATGAGGCCTTCACATCTGGTGCACTTCATAGGCGTCCTCCTAATCACGCATGACCGCATCCGCTTCACACGACGACCTACTCAAAAGCCTAGCAGATTACGGTAATCGTGCTTGCCTGAGAATAAAGCAAGCTGGATGCCAGTCAGCCCATACCCACGCTCTTGCGGGTTTCGGCGTCGAATCGTAGAGTGTGCGCCACGGGAAAAGGGCTGTTCCTGATGAAATGTGACCGAATTGGCCCCATGCGACACAAATGGGGAAAGACCGGTGTCGCCTCTCAATCCGACGGTGGCGTGACCGAGACAAACCATGGCACTGACAACGACAGAAATTACCCTGGTGGTGGGGGAGCTGGCCCCGGCACTGATAGGAGGCTGGGTCCAGAAAGCCTACCAACCCACGCCACGAACGATCGTGCTGGAAATTCGAACGCCGGGGAATACGCATCGGCTGCTGCTTTCGGCCCATCCCACATCGACCCGAATTCATTTGATCACTCGTACGTTGCAGAATCCCCCGACGCCGCCGGCTTTTTGCCAATATCTCCGGGCTCATCTCCACGGGGCGCGCATCGACGACCTTCGACAAGGGGGCCGGGACAGGATCGTCTCGCTGTTCTTGACGAGCAAAGCAGGCCCGCAACGCCTGATCGCCGAATTAACCGGCAACGCCGCAAATTTCCTGGTGCTTGATTCCGAAGCACGCGTACTGAGGGATCTGAATCGCTCGACGGACAGGTATGGCAAACCATATCAACCGCCGGTCCTTTCAGCCGGCGCCGAGCCACGGGAGCGGGACAGCCGTTTCACGGCGGAGACGCAGGCGTCCTTCGGCTTGTCCGCTGCAATTGAATCGTACTATGACGAGAAAGAATCGACAGACAGCACAGCCGCCGCTAGCGAAGCCCGCGCACACCAGATCAAAAAAGCGATCAAAAAACAGGGACGGCGGGTGGAAGCCTGGCGAAGCGATCTGGCTAAGGCGGAGAAGTACCGGAGCTATGCCCGCTATGGAGAATTGCTCAAGGCCAACCTGGGCACGATCAAGAAAGGGCTGGAGTCGATCGTTGTCGTCGACTATTTTGACGAGGCCCTGCCGGAAATCACGATCCCGCTCGATCCGACGAAGTCTGCCCAGGGTAATATGGACGACTACTTTCGCAAACAGCGGAAGCACGCGACGGCTGAACGAGAGCTGCTCCCCCGGATTGCACAGGGAGAAGCCCAGCTAGACGCCCTCCGCCGGGAACTGCACGCCATCGAACAAGGAACCTGGCAGCCGGCACCGGCCAGGCCGCCGGTCAACGCGCCGACCCGTCGATCGAACCGATCGACGCAGAGCGAGAGACCGGACGAGCGGCGCGGCCCCTTCCGCCGTTTCATATCCGCAGATGGACTTCCGATCTTTGTGGGACGAAATGCTCGGGAAAATGACGAACTGACATTTGGACTCGCCAAGAGCGAGGATCTGTGGCTCCATGCCCGCGGGACTCCAGGCTCCCACGTCGTGATACGCCTGGAAAAAGGCAGCGACCCGCCTCCGGAAACCCTCCGGGACGCCGCCACGCTGGCGTTG
The DNA here is from genome assembly GCA_964641915.1 of uncultured Nitrospira sp. Taxonomy (GTDB): domain Bacteria; phylum Nitrospirota; class Nitrospiria; order Nitrospirales; family Nitrospiraceae; genus Nitrospira_D. The sequence continues at coordinate 2,125 of CAZXNN010000150.1, forward strand.
CTCTATAGCGATCTCAAGAAAAGCGGCAAAGGCGAGGTGATCTATACGCGGCGCAAGTGGGTCAAGAAGGCGAAGGGCCAGGCACCAGGCGCCGTGACCGTCACACAAGAGAAATCCCTCCATGTCAGTCTGGATAAGAAACGGCTGGATGCGCTCAAGACGCGCTCGGGTCAGAAGTACCCCGCCTGAACTCGCCGTTTCTTTCCTAATATTCTCCCGCCATGCTACAGTGCCCACATATGGGCACCCCCTTATCACAGGACGATTCCCTGCGAATCATTTCCGCACTCCTCTCCAGCAAGGGACTCCAGGAGTTTGATCGCACATTAAGCCGGGAATTGCTCAGCGCGCTGAAGAGCGATCTCGTCGGCTTCTACCTGTATAGTGAAACCGCTAAAACCTTCGCCCCCGTCTCAAGTCTCCTGACAAACCCCGACTCTCCCGGCCACCGCATCGGACAACTGCCGGCAGAAGGCACCATCAAAGAGGCGGTCGTCCGGGAAGGCCGCGCCATTCTGGAGCATAACCTAGCCGGTTCCTCCTGGGCGGAAACCGTCGTGCTGAAGACCGCTCCATTTCAAACCGCGTCGGTGCTGGCTGCCCCTGTCACACTCCCACACCCGCTCGACAATCAGCCCGCCCGGACGATCGCGATCATCGCCACCATCGCCATCAACCGAGTCCGTGCCTTTACCGAAGAGCACCGCATCTTTCTTGAACAGCTCGGAAGCCGGTTGGGACCGGTCCTCCAGAACGTCCTGGCAGCCGAAGAACGTGATGCGCTGATGACGATCAACAGCCGTGTGGTCGTCGGCACAATGACCATCGAGGAACTCATGCCGGTTGTGAAAGAGGTGCTGCATCGCGTCATCCGCCAGGACATGACCGGACTGGTCCGATTCGTTCACCTGCCGCAGCGTCCCTGGTTCGAGATCGTCTATCGCGACGGGGTCGAGATCGATCTCGCCCAGCTCCGCCGTTTTCCCTTCGAGCAGATGGCTCCCGCCGAGATGATGGCCACCGGAAAACCGCTCCTCATGACAGGCCACAATCACACGCGCTTCCCGGAGCGGGCTTATATCGAGTCCGTCGGCATCCTCTCCTGTATGCTCTGCCCCTTGATTGTTCGTGGAGCATCGTATGGCTTTCTCGCGATCGGCAACCGGCGCCGCAATGCCTTTTCCGAGCGGGATCTGGCATTCGCCGAACAGATCGGATTTCACCTCTCACAGGCCATCGCCAACATCACGGCCTACGACGAAATCCGTGCATTGAAGGAGCAACTTGAACAGGAGAATGTCTACCTCCGCGATGAGATGACGGCATCGGTCGATTTCAACCAGCTCGTCGGGGAGAGCCCCGCGCTGCAGAAAACGCTGAAAGCCATCGAGCAAGTGGCGCCGACCGACTCCACGGTGCTCATCACCGGAGAAACGGGCACAGGGAAGGAACTGGTCGCGCAAGCCATCCATCGCCTGTCGCCGCGAAAGGACAAGCCGTTGATCACGGTCAACTGCGCCGCCCTGCCGCCGACGCTGATCGAATCGGAACTCTTCGGCCATGAAAAGGGCGCATTTACCAACGCGGCGTCACGCAAGATCGGCCGGTTCGAACTCGCCAACGGAGGCACGATCTTTCTGGATGAAATCGGGGAACTCCCGATCGATCTCCAGGCGAAATTCCTGCGGGTGCTCGAAGCCCAGGAATTGGAACGTGTCGGCGGCACACATCCCGTCAAGCTGAGCGTCCGCGTCCTCGCCGCGACCAACGTCAATATTGAACAGGCGGCCAAACAGGGTCTCTTTCGATCCGATCTCTTCTATCGGCTCAACGTCTTTCCGATCCGGATCCCTCCGCTCCGGGACCGTCGCGACGACATCCCGATGCTCGCCCGCCACTTCGTGAAGAAATTCAGCGAACGGCACCGCAAAACCGTCAGCCGCATCGGGAGCAACACGCTGAAATCTCTGGTCGCGTACGAATGGCCCGGAAATGTGCGAGAACTCGAGCACATGATCGAGCGAGCGGTGATCGTCAGCCAGAGCCCGGTCCTGGTCATCGACGAGCTGGACCCGCTGCCGAAAAGCGCCGACGGAAAAGAATCTCCGCGTACGCTGGCGGACGCCGAACGCACCCATATCATCCAGGCACTCGGCCAGACCAACTGGGTCCTGGCCGGGAAACAGGGCGCGGCCGCACGGCTCGGGATGAAACGCTCAACGCTGCAACACCGGATGAAGAAACTCGGAATTACCCGCCCCCCGCGCCGCAAGAAATAATCTGCCCGCATATCGGCATCGGCGCCCTGCATTGCCGACCGGTCGGCACATTTCAGATTGTGTCCTTCGCCGCTCATTCCATTCCCTCCCGCGGCTCCGCTTATTCCGTCAGCTACTTGTGCGCCCACACTCACAGGGTCCCTGATCTGGCATCGTCCCTGCTCTATGCCACATGCATGAACCGGCGCAATTCACCGACTCCCGAACAGCTCAGCCGAACGATCGAAGAGTATTTTGCCGAACGGCAGGCCGCCATCTTTCCATCCGGCGAACAGACCACGGACGGCAAGCGGCTCTCCTGGTGCGGCGACGTGCTGGAATATCTCGCGGAAGGGCTGGCCGAACGGCTGGCCGCTCGGGGCATTACCTTCAGCAACACGTTCCCCGGACCGTTCCGGCTGATGGATGAAGATCAGCTGATGGACGGCCGGCATGTCCGCCGGTTCTGGACGATGGCCCTCGACCATGGCTGTCCCATCGCCCGGCTCTGCACCTATTTTTTCCATCGCCACGACCAGGTGGTGCTGCCGCAACCGCCCCGGGTGATCGCCTACCCTCCCGACCATCCGGAACCCGGTACGGAGAACCCGGCATGAACTACGTCGCGCTCAAAATGCTGTTCGGCGATCGCGCGAAATATCTCATGCTGCTTTGCGGCCTGACCTTCGCGGTGATGCTCATCGTCCAGCAGGGTTCGATCTTCTGGGGGCTCATGATCTGGTCTCAGTCCAGCGTCAGCAATCTGAATGTACCGATCTGGGTCACAGATCCTGGCATCGCACAAGTCGATGAAGTGAAGCCGATCGCCGACACTGCCGTGGACCGCGTGCGCAGCGTACCCGGTGTGGAATGGGCCGTCCCGCTGTATAAAGGGCTGTTACGTGCACGGCTTTCCAACGGGGATTATCACCAGATCACGCTCATCGGATTGGAATCGTCAACGTTGATCGGACGGCCGGCCGAAGTTCTGGAAGGCCGGTTCGAAGATGTGTTGCAGCCCGATGCCGTCGTGCTGGATCAATGGGCGGTGGAGCGGATGGGCGGCCCGAGCGTTATCAAGATCGGCACCGTGTTCGAGCTGAACGACAAGCTGGCCCGCGTCGTCGCGATCGCCAAGACCCAAAAGAGCTTCACCAACATCCCGGTCGTCTACACCACCTACGAACGCGCCATCCGGTATGTGCCCCGTGAACGCCGGACCCTGTCCTATGTCCTCGCCAAAGCGAAAGACGGCGTGCCGGTTGCGGAGGTCACCCGGCGCATCCATGAACAGACCGGACTGGGCGCCTTCACCGCCGAAGACTTCGGCTGGAAAACCATCGGCTGGGTGCTCAAGAATACCGGCATCGGCATCAACTTCGGCACGACTATTCTATTGGGATTCATCGTCGGCATGGCGATCGCCGGGCAGACGTTTTACTTGTTTACCGTTGAAAACCTCCGGCAATTCGGCGCGCTCAAAGCCATGGGCGCCTCGACCTTCACCCTGGCGCGAATGATTCTCTTGCAAGCCTTCACGGTAGGCCTCACCGGCTATGGAGTGGGCATCGGCCTCGCCACGGTCTTCGGATTCTTGACGGCGCGAAGCGGCGGACTGCCCTTCATCGAGACCTGGCAACTGCTCCTTCTGGTGCTGGTGGCTCTGCTGGCCATCTGCACTTTTTCGGCCCTGATCAGCATCATCAAACTCGCCCGGCTCGAGCCGGCGATTGTCTTTCGGTGAGCATGATGGATCATCCGACAGAACGACAGACACAACCGGCAGCCGTCAGCCTCCGCGGCATCGTGAAATCCTTCGGCACCGGCGAAACGAAAGTGACTGTGCTCAGGGGAATCGATCTCGACATCTACCAGGGCGAGATGCTTTTGCTCGTCGGCGAATCTGGCGGAGGGAAAACCACGTTATTGTCCGCCATTGCCGGCATTCTCGATATTGATGAAGGCGACATCGATGTGCTCGGTGTGCCGCTGAGCGATCTGCCGGCAGGGAAGCGCACGACCTTTCGCGGCCAAACCATGGGCTTCATCTATCAGCAATTCAATCTGCTGCCGGCACTGACGGCAGCAGAAAATGTCGCCGTGCCCCTCCTGATCCAGAAAATCAGCCGCTCCGAAGCACTGCGGCGGGCACGGGCCATGCTCAACCGCGTCGGCCTTGGCGACCGGACGGAGTTCCTGCCGAAAAATCTCTCCGGCGGACAACAGCAACGGGTGGCGATCGCCAGGGCGCTGGTCAACGAACCCCGCCTCCTCATCTGCGATGAGCCGACTGCGGCGTTGGATGGCCCGAACGGACAAAAGATTATGGACCTGTTACGAGAAGTAGGCCGCTCGCCGGACCGCTGCGTCGTGATCGTCACCCACGACAGCCGCATCTTTCACTTCGGCGACCGTATCGCCAACCTCACGGACGGACGGATTGAAAGCATCGAAACGATCAGCAGAGAGGGCACCGCATGATTATCCTTAAACGTTTCAGTGTCTGGGTCGCTCTGGCAGGACTGGGCTTCGCAGCCTGGGTGCTGATGGGCGCCAACAAGGTCGAGCCGATGCCGACGCCGGTTGCGGAACCTCCGCGCTCGCCGTATGAACAGACGGTCGCCGCATCGGGCATCATCGAGTCCGTGAACGAAAACGTGCGTATCGCACCGCCGGTAGCCGGCCTGATCACCAAAATGTTCGTGGCCGTCGGGGATCAGGTCCAAGAACAAGCCCCGCTCTTCCAGCTCGACGACCGGGAGTTGCGCGCCCAATTGCTGACTCGCGACGCGGCGATCCCTCCGCTGCAGGCCCAGATCGACGAACAGAAATACCGAATCGGCGACCTCGATACGCAATTGCGCCGGCTGAAATCCGTCCATGATGAGCGCGCCGTCAGCGAAGACGATCTCAAACGCACGTGGTACGGCCTCGAAGTTGCGAAACGCACGCAGCAACGCCTCGAAGCGAACCTGAAGCAGGCCATCGCTCAGCGCGATGAAATCGCGATCCTCCTCGACCGGCTGACGGTCCGAGCACCACGCGAGGGAACCATTTTGCAAGTCAACGTCCGCGCCGGCGAGTACGCCACTCCGGGGGCGAGCGACCCGCTCCTGTTGCTCGGCGATACCCAGCGGCTCCAAGTCCGCGCCGACGTCGATGAAGTCAATGCTCCGCTGGTCGCGCCAC
>CAZXNN010000151.1:0-7552 GCA_964641915.1 uncultured Nitrospira sp.
CGACGGACCGTCCTCACCGATGCTGACTCCCACATGGGTGCCGACGAGCTTGAGGTTAGATTGACTGATGGCCGCCATCCGGATGAAATCGTACGCGCGCGTGAAGAATGCGGCAAAGGTAGCGACAAAGGGGACTTTGCCGCAGGCGGCGAGGCCGGCGGCCGCGCCGAGCATATTCTGTTCGGCGATGAAGTTTTCAAAAAAGCGATTCGGGAATTTCTTGCCGAATTTGTCCGTGTAGGTGGAGTTCTTGACGTCGGCATCCAGTCCCACCACTGAAGAGTTCACACTTCCGAGCGCTTCAAGTGCCACGCCAAAGGCTTCACGCGTCGCGGCGGCCTCGCCTACTTTATAGGGTGAAGGGGGAAGCGCAGCTTTTGTCGCCGGTGAGGGCGTGGCGGCGGCGGGCCGGTTGATCTGCACGGTTCCGTTGCCGGGTTTCAATTGTCTGGTCAATTCATCGATCGCCTTTTGGGTCTCTTCACCCTTAGGCACCGGTTTTCCATGCCAACTGGGGCTATCCGCCATGAATGACAGGCCGTGCCCCTTGAAAGTCTTGGCTAGTAGGACGGTCGGTTTCCCTTTTGTGCGGGACGCTTCATCAAAGGCGGCAACGAGCGCAGCGATGTCATGGCCGTCGACCACGATGGCATGCCAGCCGAATCCCTCCCAGCGCGCGCGATAGCCTTCCATATTGTGCTGCAACATGGTGGGATCGCTTTGGCCCAGCCGGTTCACATCGACGATCGCACAGAGGTTATCCAGGCCGTGATGCCGGGCCACTTCAGCCGCCTCCCAATTTGATCCTTCCACCGACTCGCCATCGCCCATGAGCACGTAGGTCCGGTGGTCGAACTTATCGATGGATTTCGCGTTCAGGGCAATGCCGATTCCAACGGGGAGCCCTTGTCCGAGCGAACCGGTGGCCATATCGACAAATGAAAGACGAGGCGTCGGGTGGCCCTCCAGGTCAGATGCCAATGTCCGCAACTTCAAAAGGTCGCTCTTGGGGAACAGTCCTGCTTCCGCCCAGGCCGCGTAAAGCAAGGGGGCGGCATGTCCTTTTGACAGGACGAAACGATCGCTGTTCGGGGCTTTGGGATTCTTCGGGTCGTAGCGCATGACGGAGAAGAAGAGTGTCGCCACGATATCGGCGGCAGAGCAGCAGCTGGATGGATGGCCGCTGGCCGCTTCGGATGTGGCTCGAACGCTTTCGATACGGAGTTGCGTGGCCTTGTTATGAAGGGCATTGAGGGACTCTGGGGACAGGGCTGCACTGGCCATCGGAACTCCTTTCAGGAATTGAATGCTTCGTAGGTTGCCGGCGCATGCTTCTCTACGTCAGAGATCGGCAGGAACGCGGCGGGGCTTGAGGCTAACAAAACGATGGTAGGGAGTCAATGAAAGGACTCGCGATCTTCCTCCCTGAGCCTCGGGAATCTCAAGGAAGAAGATCGCAAATATGGACGGATGATTCCGGCTAGGCCTGAGAGGAGGGCGTCACTGTTGAGACCTCGCTTGAGCAGGCGCTTTCGAGACCATTGTATGCACTGACCGCAAAGTAATAACGGGTGTTGGGTTGGAGATCGGAAATCGTGGCGTTCGGTGACTCAACAAATTGGGCTGCTTCGTAAGAGCAAGAGCCCGACTGCCCGGGAGATTGTCGTCCGTAGTGGACATAGTATCCGATTAATGAGGAATTCTGTATTGGGTTCCATGCGAGTGAGGCAGTTGGGAGTGCTGCGCTTGAGGACGTGGAGACGGCGGGAGCGCCATCTCCGCCACCGCCACAGCCGGTTAGCAGCATACAGGAGGTCAACGCAATGCTTGTGGACAAGATACGCATGGATTGGTTTCTCAGTTCATTTTTCATTGAAGGGGATTCTTTCTACTTGATTGAAGGCTGGCGGTGCAATCTCACAATGTCGATCGGTGTGGGCTGTTCGCCAGACGTGTGGAGCTAGCGCTCAACGCAACAGCTGCCATGATGAGTAATATGAAGAGGATCATTATTTCCTGCTCCGTTAATTTATGGATTTATCACTGAGCAATACATAGGCCAAGAATAAACTTGTCTTTATCCAGTGGAATTATTAGGGTTTCTGAATGGAACTACTTTACGAGTAGTGCCAGGTTTGAATGATTTGGCCTTCAGGATAGCGAGTATCCTGAGCGATGTTAATGAAAACTCTGGCTCTCGCGGTGTAGGGTAATGCCTTCACTTTCTACACCTGGCTTTTCAAATAAGGGAGTTTGTGATCGAGTGTAGGCAGTAATGGCGGGGAGGATTCGTAGGCACTAGATTCTGGATTGTGACGCGGCCCGCTCTCGAAAGTATCGATAGAGAAGCACGGCATTGAGGAGGACGACGATCGAAAGAATGCTGTAAGTGGTGAAGGTGCTTGCGAGATTCAGTTCCACGAGCACTCGTGAAAGTCCAAATCCGACGATGACGGCATCAAAGCTCATGCAGAGCCGCCGAAATGTTTCAGGGTCCATCCAGCGGATCAAGAACACGCCGAGCGGAATACCCAGTAAGACGCTGGGCACGATGTAGGGCATGACCTTCATGCTCTCCACGCTGTAAAATCCGATGATGCCGTAAGCGATGGCTGTCAACGTCGCTTCGGCGACCCGGATCACGCCCAGCGCCGCGCGGAAATCCTGTTTTTCATATCCCTGATTATTGAACAGCAATGCCAGAGGTGGTCCGGAAATGGTGGTGACGGAATAGAGGGTGCCGATGCCGACTCCGAACGGAACCCCGATGGTTTTTTCCGCTTTAATCGGTTTGCGGATCCCGGCAGCCTGCAGCAGAATCAACGGGAGCAGCATGAAGTAGGTGACGAACTTGACCCATGCCGGTTGCACCATCGAGAGGATGTAGCTACCGATGGCGACCCCCATGGCGAGGCCAATCAGGATCGGCACGACACGCCGGAAAATATTGGGTATGTTCTGGCGATTGAGAAAGAGGACATAACTATTCAGAACCAGCTCCACGAGCACCATGGCCGGATTCAAAATACGATTCGTATAAAAGAGGAGGGCCACCGGCATCGTAATCGAAGAGAAGCCGTAGCCCAGCGCGCCATTGACGGTTGCGGCGACGAAGGTAATGAGAACGAGGACGATCTGATCCATGGGTATCCCTTAGGTTATCCCCTGCGATGACTTGCTGCAAAATCGTTGAGCGTACAATGATCGAGGATGCCGGCGATGGCATCGCGGACCGGACCCATCACGTGTTGGACCGGGCACTCAGCCTTGTCGGTGTAGGGGCAGTCCCGACACTTTTGGTAGGCGGTCTTGCTCACGCAGCCGATTGGGGCAAGCGGTCCGTCCAATATACGGATCACCTGACCGACGGTGATCTCCCCGGGGGGCTTGATGAGGGTGTAGCCACCTTTGAGACCCCGTCGACTGGCCAGTAATCCGGCCCGTTTCAGCGCCAGCAGGATTTGCTCTAAAAACTCAATCGGGATGTGCTGGCACTTCGCAATTTGGTGCCGCTGTAGCGTCGCTTGTTCGTAGGCGAGCGTGAGTTCAATGAGCGCCCGGAGCCCGTACTCGCTTTTCTTGGAAAGCTTCACGCTTTGTCTTTCTAAAATGAATTGACTTAGTCAAGTTTTGCCACAGTAATGCAGGCTGATTGGATTCGTCAAGCTCCAGGTTCTTCTTTTGTATGATTGGGAGATCAATCAGGCAATGCGTCGATGCTCCACTTATTTTCTCTTGCGAAAATGCGATGCAACTCTTTGATCCATGAGGGAATGTTGCTTGACAGTATGAAAGCATTCTTGTTAGCTTGGCACGCTATTTTTCTGCGGCAACTAATGAGTCTTCTCTCGAATCAATCATTGGACCATTCGTGAATTATCAGGACCTCATTCTTACGTTGAGCAGGTTTTGGGCGGATCGAGGCTGTGTCATTCAGCAGCCGTACGACATGGAAATGGGGGCGGGAACATTTCACCCTGCCACCTTTCTCCGTTCCCTGGGTCCTGAACCCTGGCGAGCCGCCTATCCGCAACCCTGCCGTCGTCCCACGGACGGCCGCTACGGGGAAAATCCGAACCGCATGCAGCATTACTATCAGTACCAGGTGGTGCTGAAGCCGGCCCCTGACAATATCCAGGAGCTCTATCTCGAAAGCCTCGCGCAATTGGGGATCAATCCCAAACAGCACGATATTCGATTTATTCAAGATGACTGGGAATCCCCGACGCTCGGGGCCTGGGGTTTGGGATGGGAGGTCCGCCTGGATGGGATGGAAATTACCCAGTTCACCTACTTCCAGGAAATCGGCGGGATCGAGCTGGCGCCCATCACGGGTGAGATTACCTACGGGACGGAACGCATCGCCATGTATCTGCAGCAGGTCAACAATGTCTATGACCTGGCCTGGACCGATCAGATCAAGTACGGCGACATCCACCATGAGACTGAAGTACAGGGTTCCCGCTACAACTTTGAAGAAGGTGATGTAGCAATGTTGATGCAGGCCTTTCAATCGCACGAGGCCGAATGTAAGCGATTACTTGCGCAGACCGAGAAGCGTTTGACCTTGCCGGCCTACGACTACTGCATCAAATCTTCGCACGTGTTCAATCTGCTCGATGCGCGCGGCGCCATCAGCGTGGCCGAGCGCACCGGCTACATTGCACGGGTTCGGGCGCTGGCCCGGCAATGCGCGGAACGCTACATCGAAGAACGGGCTGCCATGGGGCATCCCCTCATGGTCCGTGCGACACAGCCGGGGACTCAACCCACCGGTCGCACGCGATCGACCGCTGCAAGCAAGCGGTCTTAATTGTCTAAGAAATTGTCTATGCCGAAACCTCAGAAGCCAACTCGTGCCACGGTATCCAAGAAGAGTAGCGGGCGATCGGCTTCGGCGACCGCAGAACTGCTGCTGGAGATCGGGGTCGAAGAACTGCCCTATCAATTTATCAGCCCCGCACTGGCTCGCTTGAAAGAGTCCGCAGAGCAGTTGCTCGCAGAACAGCGACTCACGTTTCAGGCGGTCCGCACACTCGGAACTCCTCGAAGATTGACCCTTGTGGTTGAAGGACTGCTTACGCAACAGGCTTCCGTCATGAAGGAAGCCATGGGGCCGTCGAAGGCGGTGGCGTTCGATCAAGCGGGACAGCCGACCAGAGCCGCTGTTGGCTTTGCAGCCGGGCAGGGCGTGGCCGTTCAGGACTTGCAAGTTCGGCAGACGCCGAAAGGCGAGTATCTCTTTGCGGTGAAGCGCGAGGAAGGGCGTCCTTCCAAAACCGTATTGATGGAACTCTTGCCGCAGCTTGTGGCCAAGTTATCCTTCCCCAAAGCTATGAAATGGAACGAAGCGGGCGTTCGCTTTGCCCGGCCGGTGCGATGGTTGGTTGTCCTGTTCGGCGGTACGGTCCTTCCGATCGAGGCTACCGGAATCAAGGCAGGGAATCGGACGCGCGGGCACCGGGTGCTTGGCGCGAAGCAAGGGGTGGTCGTTCGGGATGGCGCGACGTATGTGAAGGCGCTGGAGAAAGACGGCGTCATTCCTGATCCGGAACGCCGCCGGGCCATCATCGCCGAGCAGATTTCGACGTTGTGCAAAAAGTCGGGATTTGTGCTGAACCAAGACGACGCATTGCTCGACCAGGCGGTGTATACGACGGAATGGCCCTACGCGATCATCGGGTCGTTCAAGGATACGTATCTTGATGTCCCCGAAGAAATTCTGATCACCTCAATGAAGGAACACCAGGGCTTTTTCTCGCTCCGTCATAAGACGACCGGGAAGCTGGTGGCGCATTTCATTGCGGTGGCGAACAATCGAGTCAAGGACATGGGCCTTATCCGTGAAGGCAATGAGCGGGTGCTGGCTGCACGATTGGCCGATGCCAAGTTCTTCTATGACAATGACCGGACGACCGCGCTACAAGATAGGGTCGGCAAACTCGACGGAGTGACCTTTCACCAGAAAATCGGGACGATGGGGCAGAAGCAGGCGCGCATCGCCGTGCTGGCCGCTTCGCTCGCTCGACTGGCCGGTCTGAACGAATCCGTTGTGCAGAGCTGTGAGCGGGCGGGCGCGTTGTGCAAGGCCGATCTGTTGACCGGCATTGTCGGAGAGTTTCCTGAATTGCAGGGCGTGATGGGCGGCTACTATGCCCGGCACGACGGGGAGGCGCCGGCGGTGTGCCAGGCGATTCTTCAGCACTATCGACCGCATTCGATGGAGGGAGCGATTCCTGAATCGACGGAAGCGCAGGTCTTGTCGTTGGCCGACCGTTTGGATAGCCTCGCGTCTTTCTTTCATGTCGGCATGGTGCCGACGGGTTCGGAAGATCCCTTTGCGCTACGTCGCCATGCCACGGCAGTGGTGCGTATTCTCTTAGAAGGCGGCGTCCGGCTGAACCTGGGCCGTGCCATCAGTGAAGCGCGTACGATTGTGGGCGCGGCAGGAGTCAAGGCTGGTTCAACTCAGGGCGATGGTCAGCACCGGCTGGTCGATTTCGTATTTGAACGCGTCCGTCACTACGCCCGCACCATCCATGGATTGCGGGATGATGTCGTGAATGCCGTGGTGAGTGTAACCGACCGCCAGTCATTCGACCTGCGGGACCTCCTGGCCAAGATGCAGGCGTTGCAAGCAGTGACTACTCGGGCAGAGTTCGACCCGTTGATCGTCGGATTCAAACGCGCCCATCGGTTAGTGGAGAAAGAGCAATGGGAGCGTCAGCCGGTGTCATCGGCAGTCTTTCAAGATGCCACCGAATCCGCTTTGCACAAGGCGGTGTCCGAAGAGCGGGATCGGATGAGGGCGTCCATGGAGGCGAGCGACTACGGCAAGGCGTTGGAGTCTCTCGTCTGTCTGAAGCCGGCCATCGACGCCTTTTTTGCCGCCGTGATGGTCAATGCCGACGACAAAGCGGTGCGCAGCAATCGGCTCTCGCTCTTGAAGGACGTGGATGAATTCTTCATGTCATTCGCGGACTTTTCCCAGATTGTGGTACAAGGGAGCTAGCCGAGGCATGGAGTTATGGGGCAGAATTTCCCATCGCAGGTTGACCCGGCAGAACCGGGGAATGATGTGCTGCGTTCCACCCGTGTTCAGCGGTATGCGCGGGTCATCACGATTGTCCTGATCGTGCTATGCAACGGGATTTTCCTGTTCGGCATATGGGCGAGCGGCGTCAACCTGGATGAGTTGGTCAAAACTCAGGATCAGTTTAGTCCTCAGAATGATGTGTGCCTTCGTCTCAGTTGGCAGCGTCTCGCCGGATCGACTGAGCCTATCCGCCTCTGCTCCGAATGGATCAATCTCTCGGATCCGACAGGCAGGCCTCATGTGCTGGACAAAAACACCAAAGTACGGCAGGGTTCTGATGGGCGCTATTACGTGGATCATGGCATCAAGGCCGATTATCGTCTCGTGGCATTTGTCGGATTTGTCGCGGCGGTCATCGCTTTCGGGATGTTGACGCGGCGGTATCTGGTCAATCGGTACCGGCTGCAACTAGAATTAGCCGCAAGCAGACCAGTCGTCTAGGTTCAGTGGTCGATC
>CAZXNN010000152.1:0-7550 GCA_964641915.1 uncultured Nitrospira sp.
GATGGAAGCCGGAACATATTCATTCTGGCTATCCTCTGTTGCGGTGAAGGCTGGCACAACAACCATCACTACTATCAGTCGTCGGTCAATCAGGGGTGGCGCTGGTGGGAGGTGGATTTTTCCTACTATCTCTTGATCCTGCTCTCCTGGTTCCGGATTGTGTGGGATCTTCGAACTCCTCCCGATCACATCAAGGCCAATGTTTACGCTCCCGGCAGCTAAGTATTTCGGGGTCGTTCAGTCGCGCGGTCAATCTTCTCGTGCGGTCATCTATGCGCGCTCGTGCTTCACGCCAGTCAGCACTGGTGTGACGTATACCCGTGCACCATATTCGAGGCGGGATGACTGAGGACCTCGATATGAACCCACAGCATACGATTCAGGAATTACTCGAACGGGCCCGCGTGCACATTGGCGGCCCTGAGTTCGGGGATATCCTGATTCATGATGAGCGCTTCTATAATCGTGCCTTTGCCGAGGGTTCGCTCGGACTCGGGGAGTCTTACATGGACGGCTGGTGGGATGCCAAGCAACTGGACGAGTTCTTTTTCCTGGTGGACTCGGCCAAACTCGACAAAGCCGTACACGATACGATCCCTCAGCCAAGCTGAAAGACTTGTACGAAAAATGCGTGCTGAAGCAGTGACTGTACGGCCTCTGCGTCGCAATTGAGTGGCCGGCCTGTTGCTAGTCGTTGAGGGGCATCACCACGGCAGTAGGATGTGTGACCGCGAGGTTCGTAAGTGACCGGGGCTGCGAGCGAGGCCCGGTTGCCGCTCGGGTACTGGAAGATGACGTTCCGGTGCAAATCGATCCTGTCGGGAAATCCGACCTGCTTCCAGATGGGAAATTCAAGGACGCCCCGGGGAATGTTAACGGTCCCCCGCACATGCCCGGCGGCAAATTCATTCGGCTCACGCACGGCCACCATTAGCGCATTGCCAGGATTCTCCACGACCTTCCGGTACTCTACCATGCCGATCGTCTGCATCTGTTTCTTGCCGTCTGGACTTTCTGTGACACCACTGGCGGAAATCTTTGTGCGTGAGCAAGCGGAGAAGCTGACCGCACTGCACCGATCACAATGGGCCATGGAGAATGTGAATAACCGGTTCATATAAACGCTCCTCTAGTGAGAGGGACGCGGAGGGCCGGCACACCTGAATTCTTAGGATAAGGACAGGGGGATGTTCTATCCCGTTTCTGTGAGCGCCTCAAGGTGTGAGGCCACAGCCCAAGACAGTCCTTCTGAGAGCGGTCAGAAACTAGATTGTCCTTGCGAGATGTGGCCCCTAATGGCACATCTAGAGTATGAAGCGCTGGCGCAGAACGGTCTTGTTCAATCTGGGAAGCGGTCTCTTGCTGGGGAGTGTACTGAGTGCCTGCGGTACCGCGCCTGCCACTCCGCCAGCCACCTCGGTGGTGCACGGGAGCGATCCGGTTGCCGCTGATTCGAGTGTCGTGCAGTCTCTCCAAAAACAACTGCGCGAGCGAGAGAAACGGATTGACGAATTAGAGTCCCAGCTCAATATCCTGAAGATGATTGATCAGGATGTGGAGTTGCGGAGAAAGCCTTCACGCCCTCCAGCGACACTCACGCCGAGTGAATTCCCATCGCATTGATTCCCCCGGGCGCCGGGGCGTTCGCAATATTCGCAGGTCATCCCTTATGTACTGCCTGAACTGCGCGCGATGCCAACGCTGTCCTTCGAATCTCCAATCTGTATCGTTTTCGTGGCAGCGTATCGATCTCGATACGTCGGCCTTCCTTGCTCGCTTCCGTTTTACGACACGGGGCTGAATATTCAGACGCGTAATGCCCTGCTGGCATTCGGCATGTAGCTTGCTGAGGTATCCCTCGTATCGAACCTCATACAAGGAGTGCCTGTCATGACGAATGCCCCGCTGCCGTTATCCAATGAGCTGTTGGCCCCAGGTATTTATGTGGATGAGAGTGCTTCCGGTGTTCTAGATATGCCTGCCCTGACTCGGGAGTTGGCTCGGGCGTCATTGAGTCAAATCTGCCAACGTGAGCTGGCTTGGCTGATCTACGAGACGAATACGCCTGAGATCAGGGTGCAACTGAAGGAGACGCTGAGGGGGCATTTGGTCATGCTATGGGCGAAGGATGCGTTGCAAGGAAGGAGTGCAACGGAAGCTTTTTTCATCCGTTGCGAGGAGGCGTTGATCGCGCAGGCCGACATCGATAATGGAGTCTTGACCTGTGAGGTAGGCATGGCGCCGGTCAACCCGTCGGAATTTCTCATCTTCCGCATTCGGATCAGGTTCGTGCGTCGGGGGGGAGGGTTTCGCGGAGAGAACAACCCGGATTCGCTGAAGGGTCTGCTTCGATAAGGTGATCTCCGCCCGTCGTGAACAGTCCCGGCCCTTGTGACGGTGTTTCCCGACTCTTCCCTCACAGCGAGTGAATGAAGGCGGCTAGGTCGCGATCCATCGACAGGTTCTTAACCGAGTCGGCAATGGCCTGACCCAAGACGTCTTTCCAGATTTTAGGCGGGAGGTCCTGCCCATTGGCGAAGTGATATCCACGATATCGTTTCGCGAAGACCTTCTTGCCCCCGGTGGCCGAACGGACCGTGACGGCCATCTCGACATTGGCGGTGATGGTGGTCAGGGAGTTGCCGATATCGCGGCGGAGTGCGCACTGAGTCACGGTCCCTTCAATGAGGAAGTCTCCCTTTGATTGCTGGCCGTCTTGGATCGGCCGATGGCCGGTCCGCTCGAACTCGCGTTGCACCGCGGACGTTGTCATTGCCGCAGGAGATTCCTCCAGCGTCAGTTTATTGAACGCGACTTGAAGAATCACCGGCGAGGCCAGGTTCTGCTGATCAGTGAACGGGTGCAAGATGAAGGACTGGGATCGCGGGCTGGTGAGTGGGCTGGTGACCCCCACCGACGGGATATCTTTTGCGCTCATGGTGACCGAGCACCCGGCCAAGACGGCAAAGGCAACAACGAGACCGGTGGTCCGGCGGAGGCATGCGAGCGTCGGTAGCATATCACTTCTCCTTTCTGACAGCGTCTGAACGAGATAGTCGTAAGGTACCCGATAAATGACCACTTGCATAACAAAATGTAAAAAGAGGAGGGGATGGAAAGTGCAGGACGGCGATGCGTCGGGAACTGGGATCCGTGCCGAATTCTTTCAATGTTGTCCCCTCTCCCGTGATGAGGCAAGATTGCATATCCATCTTCATCATCCATAGAATCCTCAATGCGAAACACTAGGCGTACCCGGCAAACGATCTTTAGGTTCGTAGTTACTGCGCTGGTGGTAGCGCTGAGTCTGCTCTGCGGTGAGGTGGCCGTTCGGTATCTCGTGGCCTATGACTCCGATGGAACCTGCCGGTTTTCTATCCTGAACAAGACCCTCTATCTCAAGCCGTTTCGGGTGCCCGTCCATGCGGTCAACGATATGCTGGAGAAGTATCGTTCCGGGCGGTCCTATCTGATGTACGACTCCACACTGGGGTGGGTGCAAAGGCCAGGCAGCACCTCCGAGAACGGGTTGTATCATGCGAATCGCGAGGGTGTGCGAGCGAGATCGAGCGATGAAGGAACGCCGGCAAAGAGCGACGGTCTGCGGGTGGTTTTGCTGGGGGATTCCTATACCCATGGCGACGAAGTTCCCTTTGAACAGACCTGGGGCGCGTATCTGGAGAAGAAGCTAACGGAAGCGGGGATCCCTACTGAGATCGTCAACCTGGGGGCGCCGGGCTACGGCATGGATCAAGCCTATCTGCGCTGGAAGACGTCAGGCGCGGCATTTCATCCGGATCTCGTCATTTTCGGATTTCAACCAGAGAACGTGAAGCGCAATCTCAACATCTTGAGAATGTTCTACCACAGGCCTTCCCGCATGCCCTTGTCCAAACCGCGCTTTATTCTGGACGGTCGCCACCTGGAAGCGATTAACATACCGACCGTAACGCCGGACGAACTGCTTGCCCTCTATGCGCACATTGAGGGATGGGAGAATCGCCGCTACGAGTACTACTATCGAACGGCCGACTATGAAGAGCATATCTGGTTGAAGAGCAAACTGGTGGCTGTCGTCATGGCACTAATCGACCAGTGGTCGGCGGAAGGGAAAGACCCTGCATTCTACGCGATCGAGAACGAGCCGAGCCAATTGGCCCTCGCAATCTTGAGCGAACTCCAATCCGATGTGGAGCGACAGGGGGCCGCCTTTCTCGTAGCCGCCTTCATTCCGAAATGGAATTTTCAGTATGTGAGTGCCGCACGCCCCTTGCCGTATCAGGATCTGCTGGAGGCCGTTAAACAGCGGCACAATACTGTGGAGGCGGCGCAACAGCTCTATGCCCAGGTGAAAAAGGGTGATCTCGACGAGTTATTTGCAGGGGAGCATTTTTCGGCGAAGGCGAATGAAATAGTAGCCGGAGTGATCGCCGAGGCCATCAAACACCGTCAATCGACGATGCGGCCATCCCGCGGCCGCTAAGCGCGCGTCACGCCGTTTCCGTCATACCTTATACGATATGATGAATAAGAGCATGTGCGATTATTTCCATCTCAACTGTCGCCGCTGATCCTCCCGGTACTGCATGATGTCCCTGCAGTGTATCACGACGTGTGGTATTGAACCGTGCGCCCGATCGGATCGAGAGTGTTGCAGGACCGAGCATTTCCGGCCGGGGTCGGCTTCCCAACTTGTCAGTGCTCGATGTGGGGCCGACCTGCTTGCGTCTGATGGGACAGCCGATTCCCGAGGCGATGCAGGGCGCCGTGCCTTCGCAGATGCTCGGCTAGATTGTCCAGTGAGCAGCAAAGGAAAATAGACGGGCTGGGGAGCGACAATGGGCGAATGCTTGATACGTCCATCGGTGAATGATATAAACTCCGAAAAGGTAATGAAGCGGCCACCTATCGTGACATGATGACAACCATTCGGCAGAGCATCGGGATTAGCATGGCGGCGGCGATGAAGATCGCCCGCTCCGTCTGAGCCTGCCTGCGACTGGAAACATACGCGAGCAAAGGCCCCTGGCGGATTCAGTTCCACCAGGGGTTTTCTTTTGCTGAGGGCCTGAAGGAATCACGGGAAGGGAGAACGGGGTATGGTCAATCTTGAGTCGATCGAAGCAGCCGCTGCTCGCATCTGTGCATCCATCTATGAATCGCCGTTGATGCACTCGAAGATGCTATCCCGCCTGACGGGCAATTCCGTCTTCCTCAAGCTGGAAAATTTGCAGATGACTGGCGCGTTCAAGGAGCGCGGGGCGCTGAATCGTATCCTGACCCTGACGGACGAGGAGCGGCGACAGGGAGTCATCGCGGCCTCGGCAGGGAACCATGGGCAGGGCGTGGCCTATCACGCGACCCAGCGGGGCATTCCGGCTCAAATCTGGATGCCTCGCTTGACGCCCTTGATCAAGTTATCGGCCACGCGCGCCTATGGGGCGGATGTCGTCCTGCACGGGGATAACTACGATGAGGCCTGTGCGGCCGCCATTGAACGGAGCGTGGAGCGGAAGGCGGTATTCATACACCCCTTCGATGACGATGCGGTCATCGCGGGGCAAGGGACCATCGGGTTGGAGCTGTTGAAGCAGAACCCGGAGCTGGACGTCATTGTCGTGCCGGTCGGAGGGGGCGGGCTGATCGGGGGCATCGGGTGCGCGGTCAAGGAGCGCAACCCCCGGGTCGAGATCGTCGGGGTGCAAACCGCCCGGCTGCCGTCGATGCAAGCGGCGCTGCAGCAGCAGGGACCGGTTGATCTCCCTGCGAAGTCGACGTTGGCCGACGGCATCGCCGTTCGGCGGGCAGGTCAGCGCACGCTGCCGCTCGTGAGCCGGTATGTCGATCGGATCGTCACCGTCGATGAGGACGAAATCGCGGAGGCGATCCTGATGCTGCTGGAAGGCGAAAAAACGTTGGCGGAAGGGGCCGGTGCCGTGGCGTTGGCTGCGGTCCTGGAAGGTAAAACGGGGCATCGCCGGAAAAACATCGCGGTGCTGGTCTCAGGCGGCAATCTCGACGTGAATCTGCTAGCGAGAATCATCGAACAGGGCATGGTGCGGGACGGCAGGCGGCTGCGCCTGCGCATCCTGCTTCCGGACTATCCCGGCGCGCTCGAAGGCCTGACGGCGGTTATTTCCAAAGCACGCGCCAATATCGTGGAGACGTCCTACAACCGTGCGCATTACGGGGTCAGCCTGAACGAAGCCGCGATCGACATCACCATGGAAACCAGGGGCCGCGATCATGCGTCGGAGCTGCTGGCAGCACTGACGAGCGCCCGGTATGAATTCAGCGTCGTCGAATGAGTGCCGGTGGCGACGGGAACGTCTCGGGGACTGGCGGCGTTCTTCGAGGCCTTTGAAATAGGGCAGATGATTCTATAGACTGCGTGCATGAGAAAACGATATTCGGCGACAGAATGGATGACGGCTCTTGAACGGGACCCCGGTCTACGAGGTCACTCTCCGTCAGCAACCGCGACACGCCTGAATATCAGCGAAGAGGAACTTGAAGCGCTAATCGTGAGCGGAGCGCTCAATGTGGCAGATATCTATGAGGACGGCGAGGTCGTGAACATCATCATTCCAGACCGCGAGGTACAGCGGTACGCGGCCAAAGCAGCAGAGACAAAGCTATAGAAGGCAGGACAGCGGCAGGTGTCCGTACCTGACGTGATGGTGTCATCTCCTTCAGGATCGTTCTTTTCCCCGCTACATTTCTTTCGTGGACTGTGACCGGATGTGCAGCGAGAGGCGCTCGCCTGTATCGGGTATCTGATTCAGTTCATCTTGTCGCAGATCGGCGCGAAGTAGTCGAGGTCGATCACCGGCTGTCCCGCCAGCCGCGGATCGAGTCCTGCAGGTTCTTCGGTAGGGCCGTTGAGAAATCCGACCAGCATCTGGCTGTAGCTGGGCACCCGCTCGGTTTTGACGATATAGCGGAAGGAGCCGCGCTGCCGGGCCAGGTCGCGGAGGCTGCACAAGAGGAAGAATGAGGAGCCCACCGACGAGCCGATGGCGGTGATGTGAATGTCAACGATGGAGGTTCTCGCCAGGCGTTCGGTCTCGGTCAGGACAATGTCCATTTTCGGATTGCCGAACCGCTTCGAATCGGAACGAAAGCTCTCTGCACGAGCCGGAACGACCGCAAGCACCGCGATGACAAGCGTGACGAACAAGCGGCCGGTTAGAGAGAACTCAGGACGGCTGAGTAGTGGGGGAGTTCCTCGCAAGACCCTCAAGGGGTTTCCTCCGCGTGTGATTAGACTAAATCTATCATGCGCAAGGGAAAAGGGGCGCATTCGGGAAAGAGCCTGCGAGGCGAGGGAGGCGCTGGGCGGCCACGCACCGGAAATTGAGAATGTCCCGGTGTTCTTCTAACTACTGTATTGAGCGATCAGGTGATCCGGCCGGCTCTCATGTTGGCGGGGATGGCGATGTCCATTTTGGCCGGACGTGGCACGTTTCTCCGATTCATCATGTCGACGAAGGCCGCCCGGTCGATCGAGAGGTTGAGGCGTTCGTTGAATCGCTTTTCCTCGCCGATCG
>CAZXNN010000153.1:0-7517 GCA_964641915.1 uncultured Nitrospira sp.
TGAGAACTGCGCCCGGTCGAATCCTTTGCCGTTGTCATGGAGGGAAAGAGACACGAGATCGTCTTCGCAGATCAACTCGATTTCAACATGGGAGGCGTGAGCATGGCGGACGATGTTGCTCAGACCTTCCTGTACGATCCGGTAGAGACAGATCGCCATTTCTGCAGGGAGCACCGTCGTGGGGTCTCGGTGGACATAGGATATCTTGATTCCTGTGCGGGCGGTGAAATCATCGATCTGGCGTCGAATGGCTTTCACGAGTCCAAGATCGTCGAGGATGGAGGGGTGAAATCGATACGCCATCTGGCGCACGTCATCGGAAATGGCGGTCAGCCGGTCGGAGACCAGGCAAATCGTCGAGCGGAGCGAGTGCGCATCGGAGGGCTCGCCTTTCTCGGCCTGCCGCAAATCCATCGAGAGCATGGCGAGCCGTTGATTGATATCGTCATGGAGGTCCCGTGAAATCCGCCTGCGGTCCTCTTCCTGTGCGGTGAGGAGTTGTCCGGCCAGCGCGCGCAATTCTTCACGGCTCTGTCGGAGCTCTTGCTGATTGGCTTGCAGCACCGCTTCGCTGTTCCGAAGCGATCGCTCGGTTTCTATCCGCTCCGCGATTTCCTCCACCAGGGCGTGATTCACATCGGCAAGTTCCTGGGTGCGCTGTCGAACCCGTATCTCGAGATCATCGTGGGCCCGTTGCAACGTGTCTTCCGCTCTTCGCTGATGCAGGAAAAACAATACCGGCAGCCAGATGGCCGTCAAACTAAAGAGCCGGTTCGTTACGCCCATCCAGAGGGGGACCCCGTCGAGCGTGGGGCTCAGAATTACGTCGGCCATCGCCAGCACCGAACAGATGGCGGCGGTGATCAACGGCCCTGTCCGATTCGGCAACAAGAACGAGAGAATGACGAGCCCTCCGTAGAGCACTCCGTTTCCGATTCCTAGCGGGAGATAGAGGTCAAGACAGAAGAGGGCGATCCCTAGACCGATAATCGCCAGGAGAAGTCGTTGATTGGCATCGACTGCCATGAAGCGCCTCGCGGGCGGTTATTATCCGACTATTGAGGAAGCGGCATCAAGGGGGAGGAAGCCCTCAGGATGTGGCGTTCCTCGTCGAGGGAGTCGCTTTTCGCTGGAGGTCCGCGAGCCGGTTGAGAGCATCCAGCGGCGTCATTGAAAACAGATCGATCTGCCGGACCTCCTCAACGAGGGGGTGCGGTTGCGGCAGCGGCGGGGCAACAGGCTCTGTGTGGGGCGCTGAGTCTGCGATCTGGGCCGCCTCCGGTCGTTCCAACTGCACGAGGACATCCTGGGCGCGCGTGATGACGGACGGCGGCAGCCCTGCTAGTTTTGCGACGTAGATGCCGTAGCTGCGGTCCGCTCCTCCGGCGACAATTTTCCGGAGAAAGACCACGTCGCCGTCACGCTCCTGCACCGCGACGCGGAAATTTTTGATCCCGTCACGTTGTTGTTCCAATTGGGTCATCTCATGATAGTGCGTGGCAAACAACGTCCGTGCTCCGAGCGTTCTGCGATCATGGATATATTCTGCGACCGCCCAGGCAATGCTGAGCCCGTCATAGGTGCTGGTGCCCCGCCCGATTTCGTCGAGCAGGACCAGGCTCCGTACGGTGGCGCTGTGAAGAATCGTGGCGGTTTCCACCATCTCCACCATGAAGGTGCTGTGGCCGCTGGCGAGATTATCAGACGCTCCGACGCGGGTGAAGATCCGGTCAACCACGCCGATCGTTGCGGAGGCGGCAGGGACAAAACTGCCGACTTGTGCTAGCAGGACGATCAAGGCGACTTGGCGAAGGAAGGTGCTTTTGCCGGCCATATTCGGCCCGGTCAGGATCTGAAGCCGGTGGGAGTCCAGATTCAGGAAGGTGTCGTTCGGCACGAATGCCATGTCTTCAGTCAGCCGTTCTACGACGGGATGGCGGCCGCCTCGAATGTCGATCAACCCGCTCTCATTGATCACCGGCTTTGTATATTGATTCAGTGCGGCGGTTTCGGCCAGTCCGGCCAGGACATCGATCAAGGCCAGTTTCCCGGCCATCTCTTGCAGGCGGTCTGCGTGGCCGGCGAGAGTTGTGCGAAGCTGGGCGAATAGATCCTGCTCCAGTGCCAGCAGTTTCACTTCGGCGCCCGTGACGCGTTCTTCGAGTTCTTTCAACTCGGAGGTCATGAATCGCTCGGCGTTGACCAGTGTTTGCTTGCGGATAAAGTCCGCCGGCACGCGGGCCAAATTGGCCTTGGTGATTTCGATGTAGTAGCCGAACACCTGGTTGTAGCGGACTTTCAGGGATTCGATGCCGGTCCGTTCACGTTCCTTCGCCTCCAATGCCGCAATCCAGTGTTTGCCTTCGGTGTTGGCTTTTCGCAGTTCATCCACGTCAGCGTGGTATCCGTCGCGGATCACGCCTCCGTCCCGAAGGGAGATCGGCGCTTCCGGTTGAAGGGCCTGTTCGATCAGTTCGGCGAGATCCCGCCCGTCGTCCCACGCTTCGCGGGCCTCGGCGAGCTGAGGGCTTAGGAGCGGAGTCAGGTGCGTTGCAATTTCCGGAAGGGCGGCGAGGGAGTCCTTCAGTGCCAGGAGTTCCCGGGGGCCCGCCACGCCGAGGACGATGCGGCCACTCAGGCGCGAGAGATCCTGTACGGTTCTGAGCGCCGCGCGCAATGCCACGCGCGCCGCAATCCGGTCTTTCAATTCTCCGACGGCATCGAGTCGGGCTTGGATGGCAGCCCTGTGAATCAGCGGCCGGACCAACCATTGGCGGAGCAGGCGGCTTCCCATGGCGGTGACGGTTCGATCCAGCACAGAGAGCAGTGTGGCAGGTTTCCCGCTGTGACCGTCGTCGAAGGTCCCCATCGGTTTCAGCAGTTCGAGATTGCGAATGGTGACGCTGTCCAAATGCATCGCGTCCGAGATTCGGCGGACACGCGGGCGACGGATGTAATCCAGCGGCGCGTTCGGCTGGGTGTCGCGGAAGTAGTTCAGGACCGCTCCGGCCGCGCCGATGCCCGCCGTCAGGCCCTGACAGCCGAAGGCCTCCAGCGAATGAATGTGAAACTGCTCTTGCAGCAGGCGAGTGGCTCGTTCGGCGTCAAACGTCGACGCGTCGCGCTCGCACAGGCGTATGCCTTTCATCTGGTCGAACCAGGCACAGTCCTGCCGGTTGGCCGTTGGCGCAAACAGAATTTCCCGTGGATCGAGGCGAGCCAGTTCATCCAACGTTTGCGTCTGAGCCTGATCCCCCTGAAATTCGCCAATCCAGAACTCTCCGGTGGAGACTTCGAGCATCGCCAGTCCGATCACGGGTTGGGGCTTTCCCGTTGGACTGATGGCAACGGCTGCGAGGAAATTCGATTCGACCGGAGAAAGAAACTCGGTTTCGACGAGCGTGCCGGGCGTGTATAGCCGGACGACTTCGCGGCGTACCAGTCCTTTGGCGAGCTTGGGGTCCTCGACCTGCTCGCACAGCGCCACCGTCCGCCCTGCCTTCAGCAGCTTGGCGATATAGCCGGTGGCGGCATGGTAAGGGACGCCGCAGAGCGGGACTGGATTCGGGCTGTTCTTGTCGCGCGAGGTCAGCGCGATGGAAAGAATGCGCGACGCTTCCTGCGCATCCTGATAAAACATTTCGTAGAAATCACCCACCCGGAAAAACAAGATCGCTTGTTCGTAGCCGCGCTTGATCTCCCGGTATTGCCGCATCAGCGGACTGGCGTCGTGATCACTCATCGACGAGATCTCGCACGGAGTTTCTGACGGAGATGGAACGGCCGGCGGCCTATTCGTGCGACCCGGATCGCCGTATCAACGGACGTGGCGTTGTGCTTACTCATCGGCAAGATCTCGCGCGGGCCCGGCGGTTGAACTCGAACGGCCGGTCAGCTTTTCGAGCGACTGGCGCGCACGCTCCAGATCCACTTCGGCATCTTGCAGCGCTTTGGTCTTGCGGCGGAGTTCAATTCGGCCACGCACCCATGGGGGGAATAACAGAATGCCGGACACGAGCAGGCCGACCGCGAAGGCCGTGAGGATCGGTTTGTAGATCAGGGTGGAGGCTTCCAGTAGACCGAAGAAGTACCGCAAGGTGACTTCCTGCTCCTGATTCTGGAGAAAGAATGCCAGGGAAAGGAGCAGCAGAATTCCGACCAAGATGAGCCGAATCATGATGTGCGGGGTCTCCCTCTCCCGGTGGCTGTCTTGCGCGATGCGCTGGGTGTGGCCGCGCGCCGGCGTTGTCGAGCGGCTTGTTTGAGTACTGCGAGCAACGTGCAGGCGCGCGGTCCGTGAGCGATCATGCGCGCCGTTCTTGTCGTCGGTGTGTTGTGCTGCAGCGTGAGTTCAAACCGATCGCTCGGCAATAATTCCGGGAATTTGTCGGCCCATTCGATCGCCGTGACGATGTTCCCATGAAAGTATTCTTGCAGCCCGATTCCCTCGGCTTCCGCTCCGCTCTGTAGGCGATAGAGATCCATATGAATCAGCGGGAGCCGTCCCTCGTATTCGTGGATCAGGACGAAGGTCGGGCTGGTCACCTGAGTCGACGGCGTGCCCAGTCCTGTTGCAATGCCGCGCACGAGAGCCGTTTTTCCGGCGCCGAGTTCTCCGGAGAGAGCCAGCGTTTCGCCGCCAGCCAGTGATCGCCCGATAATCCGGCCGAATGCTTCTGTGGCGGTGCGGGAGGGGAGCGCCACTGTCCAGCGCGCGGACGACGCAGAGTGTGGCGGCTTAGCCGCGCGGGCCTTCCGCGGTGCGGCGGTCGTGGGCCGGCTACGCTGAGCCGATGTTCGTGAGCGCATAGGGAATATGGTCAATGACATCTCTGGCGATTAAACTGGTCTGTCCTATTGTCTCGGCGGCCAGATCTCCGGCGAGTCCGTGCACATAGGTTGCGGCACAGGCGGCCTCCCATGGGGCGACTCCCTGGGCGAGTAGTCCGACGATCATACCGGTTAAGACATCGCCGGTTCCAGCGGTGGCCATACCGGGATTGCCGGTCGGGCAAATGGCCACCTGGCCGTCAGGTCTGGCAATCACGGTCCTGGCTCCTTTGAGCACCAGGTAGCAGCGACGTTCTCTGGCAAAACGTGCGGCCGTGCCGATTCGGTCGCTGTTGACCGATTGAGCCGAGGATTCGGTCACGAGTCTGGCCATTTCGCCGGGATGTGGCGTCAGGATAGGGGGGATTGTACACTCGGTGAAGAGCGCGGCGCGACCGGCCAGCGCGTTCAACGCATCGGCATCGAGGACCGCCGGTCGATCTAGTTGCCGGACGAGTGCCTGCACCAGCTCAACGGTTTCCCGATGGGTGGAGAGTCCTGGGCCGATCGCGACAGCTGTTCTCACTTTGACGAAGTCTTTCAGCCGGTCCAACGCGGCGCGGGACAAGGTGCGCGCCTTGGTCTCGGGCATCGGGATCGTCATGACTTCCAAGAGCTTGGCCTCCAGGACATCGTTGACGCTCGCAGGAATGGCCACGGTCACCAGCCCTGCCCCCATTCGCAGAGCCGCCTGTGCCGACATCGCTGCGGCCCCGGTCTTGCCGACTGATCCGGCGATAATGCCGGCATGGCCGAAGGTGCCTTTGTGGCTGGAGAGCCGGCGGGGAGGTAAGCCGGTCTGAACAAACGAGGCGGTGATCAAGTGGATCCGGCTTTCCGTGGCCTCGACATAGGCGGGCGGAATACCGATATCGACAATCTCCACCCGTCCGGCGTGATCGATGCCCTGATTCTGGAATAGACCCAGCTTGGGCAGCCCGAAGGTCACCGTCAGATCGGCCTTCACGGCACGGCCTAACACTGTGCCGGTATCGGCATGGATACCGGAGGGCACATCCACGGCCACGGTCAGGCGCTCTGCCTGATTGATGATGTCAATCGCCTCTGCATAGCGGCCGGTGACCGGAGCGGCCAGGCCTGTCCCGAGCAGCGCGTCGATGATCACGTGGCTGTCGCCGAGTATCGTCTGAATTTGACTGGTCGAAGTAAAGGGCTTCACGACAGTCTTGCCGGCAGTCCGGACGAGCTGCCGGTACATGGATGCGGCGTCACGACTCAAATCCTTGACCGGTGCCATGGTCAGCACCTTCACCTTGGCTCGTTGCTTGTGGAGCAGGCGCGCCATGACGAATCCGTCGCCACCGTTATTCCCTTTCCCGCAGAAGATCGTGATGGCTTTCCCGCGCAAGGAACCAATCTGTTGCTCAAGGCTGGTGACGACCCCGGCTCCGGCCCGTTCCATCAATATGATCCCGGGCACGCCGGCCTCTTCGATCGTCCGGCGATCCAGCGCCTGCATCTGTGCGGCATTGACGATGGGCATCATAGCGGGGCGTACCCATTTCTGGTCGTGGGCCATTGCGATGCGGCTGGCAGCGCACGGCGCGAGAGGGATGAAAGCGTGTGGCGTCATGAGATCGTTGACGGCTCGAGTCACGGTGAATGGCGTCGACAGGCAGGTTAGCTGAGCAGCGCTTTCATTTCTTTGACTGCCTGGTCGAGGCCGACGAGGACGGCGCGGGCGATGATGCTGTGCCCGATGTTGTACTCTACGATTTCAGGAATATGCCGCAGCCGTGCGACGTTGCGATAGTTGAGGCCGTGTCCGGCGTTGACGCCCATGCCCAGCTTGTAGGCGAGCTTGGCGGCCTGGGTGATCGCCTCGAATTCCGCATCGGCCTCTTTCGACTTGGTGGCGTTGGCATAGCGCCCGGTGTGCAGCTCGACGAAGTCGGCCGAAATCTTGTGCGCCGCTTTGATCTGATTGAGGTCGGGCTCGATGAAGAGACTGACGGGGATTCCGGCATCGTGCAGCATGGAGACGGTGGTCTGCATACGCTCTTTCAGCCCTGCCACATCCAGACCGCCCTCGGTCGTCAGCTCCAGGCGTTTCTCCGGGACCAGGGTGACCAAGTCCGGTTTTATGGTCAGCGCAATCTTGACCATGGCTTCATCGGCGGCCATTTCCAGGTCCAGTTTGGTCCGGACGATCTCCCGTAAGAGCGTGAGGTCCCGGTCCTGAATGTGCCGCCGATCTTCGCGTAAATGCACGACGAGGCCATCGGCCCCGGCGAGTTCGACAAGGACCGCTGCGGCCAATGGGTCCGGATCGGTCCCGCCTCGGGCTTGGCGAAGGGTCGCGATATGGTCAATATTAACGCCCAGCCTGGCCATGACACCTCCAGCCTGCGGGAGACCAACAGGAACGGAATGAGTGACGGGGGAAACGTGACGCATTAATAGCAGAAGGCGAGGGATGGAGCAAGGTTGGCCGGAGCGGGTCGATGGAATGGGTAACATGTGAGGCCTAATTGTTTGCTGAAACCGAACCCCACAGAATCACAAGGCAAATTGACTCGACAGGAGCCCTCCATTAGAATAGGCCCTTCTTCCGGCCTGTTCATTCCTCTGTTCACTGAGGAGCAGCTTGAAGGGGACCAGAATTTAAGAGGTAGAGGACCGTCATGGGTTTGGGCGATGGGTTTTATCGGTTAAAGCGACTTCCG
>CAZXNN010000154.1:0-7480 GCA_964641915.1 uncultured Nitrospira sp.
TCCGTAACGCGAACTCGTAGCCCACGATTTCCCGATCATGGCAATCAATCACGGCAGCAAGATGAGCCCAGCCGTCCTGCCCACACGGAATATGCGTCACGTCCATTGCCCACCGTTCATTACTGCGGCTGGCTCGGCTGATCCAGCCCTGCACGCGCGGCCGCGGGGTGCACGCCCGCTGATGCACCAACCACCGCTTCTGCCGGAGCACCCGATACACGGCCTTCTTGTTTACGCGATAGGGCGTCTGGCCACGCAGCACGGCCCACAGATGCCGATAGCCGAACGTGGGATGTTGCTGTGAATCAACGGCCGGAGCGGCTCGACCCACGGCGGGTCCACGGCCACAGGACGTCGATCCCCTGCTGGGGCGCGATGCAGACGGGCCCGCCCGACGGCTAACACGCGGCAACTCCGCCGTTCCGAGACACCCGGCAGCGTGGCTCTCACGCGTCGGATGTCTTCCGGTCTAAAGGGTACGGTTTCAAGGCCTCCCGTAACATGTCGTTATCGAGGACGAGATCCCCAATCGTCTGTTTGAGCTTCTTAATCTGCTCGTCCTTCACGGCCTCTTCATCCCTCGGGCGACTCCGCAGGGCGTTCTCGGCCCCCAGCAGAAACTTTTCCCGCCAGTCCTCCACCTCCGCGACGGTCAGCCCGTGGGTCCGAGCGGCTTCGGCGACGGACGTCTCGCCCTTCACGAGACTGACCACCAGCGCCATGCGCCGTTTGGCCGTCCACCGTTCAATTGGCGCTGCCGATTCCGATGCCATAACCACCTCCTCGGTCCGCTCAGGACCATGTCGTAGGGGTGGTCTCAATTTCAAGGGGAGCAGGATACTCTTATGGAACGTGGGAGCGGAAAAAGGGGACAGGCTACTTTAATCTTGCGGTCTCTCATCTAATTCGGATACCGTACTGACCCATGCCTCGGATTCCGCGTGGACAAGTCGGTGGCCATGTCTATCACGTGCTTAATCGAGGGAACGGCGGTGCGACCGTCTTTCACAAAGACGGGGACTATGCTGCCTTCTTCGAGTTACTCGCAACGGCCAAAGCCAAATTTCCCGTCAACGTGTTCAGTGCCTGCCTCATGCCGAATCACTTCCATCTGGTCGTGCAACCTGTGACGGAAACCGCATTGAGTTCGTTCATGCAATGGTGGATGACGAGTCATGTTCGACGTTACCATCAACATTATCGGAGCCATGGGCATGTGTGGCAGGGGCGGTTTAAGAGCTTTCCGATTCAGCAGGACGGCCATCTGCTCACCACCATCCGGTATGTCTTGCGTAATCCTGTTCGAGCCGGATTGGTCGAGCACGCGCTAGATTGGCCTTGGTCGAGTCTACGATTCTCGGATCTCAGCAATCCGATCCCGGTCGAAACGCCCGGTGAGTGGCTGGAGTGGATTGATCGGCCGCTGTTCGATCACGAGCTCACGACGTTGCGCGCCTGTGTGAATCGTCAGCAGCCGTTTGGAACGGAAACGTGGCAGGGGAGGATCGCGACGGAGTTGGGGTTGGAATCGACACTGAGGCGGCGCGGGCGCCCGTCGAAGGCCTCAGAAAAGTAGCCTGTCCCCTTTCATTTCTCAGTCAGTCTGGTATTTATCCTGGAGTGTTTCCTTTAGGTGGCTGGGGAAGGGGTTACAGGGGGCATAGAATTTCGGAGAGTGTGATAAGGGGGAAGAAAGGGGAGTAGGCTACTTATTCTTGTGCCTTACTGATCCATGCCTCGGATCCCGCGCCGACAAGTCGCCGGGTACGCTTCCCATGTTCTGAATCGAGGGAACGGGGGCGGCCGTCTTCGGCTTAGAACGATCACCCGCTGTTTGATCATGAACTGGTCACGTTGAGGACTTGCGTGAATCGGCAGCAGCCATTCGGAAGAGAAGACTGGCAAGCAGAGATTGCGGCGACGCTGGGCTTGGAATCGACGACGCGGAAGCGGGGGGAGGCCGAGGAAACCGTTAGAAAAGTAGCCCGTCCCTTTTCTTGTCCGCTTGCTGTGATTGTTAGCAATCGCGGTAGTTGTAGGATTGAATTTGGTTGTTGGCTGAAGTAGTAACTACGACGGTGCACCAATGCTGCACTGAATACGCTTGGCCTCCTGGCACTCCATAGTTTACGTAGTTGCCAGTCCATGGAATTTTCCAAGTGTACACAAGCCTGCCGTCGCTTAGGCTGTCCTTCCCGCTAGGGGCACCCCAATCGATAATTCGTTCATCGATGGATGCCTGCCGCTGTACGGCATCATCCAATTTCACACGTAGCTTGGTGTTCTCATGCACGCATGCGGGCTGGATGAATATGATAATCCCTAGTAGAAAAACTCTTCCTGTAAGATTCATTTATGCGGTTAGCCCTCCTTGTAGCGACTCCGCATTTTACAAGTTTCAGATGGGGCAGGTCTATCGGATTGGAAAGTGATAAAGTGTTGAGAAAGACGCCGGACGGCCATGCGCGGATGAAATGGTCCCTGACACCTTTTCACGTTCTTGACACCTTTTCACGTTCTACTAATAGCAGATGCTATCGCGACGCTGGGATGGAATCGACGATGCGGCAGCGGGGGAGGCCGAGGAAGCTGCTAGAAAAGTAGCCTTATATCTTGTCCCTCGATTACACCTAGGAGCCGTGGGGGATCTTCTTTAATACTTCCAGTTTAATTGTGTGTGCAAAGCTGGGGGATCGTAAATCTTCCGGTAACCATTCTTGAATTTTCTTGATCACATCTCCAGCAGCGAGAATCAACTGCTTTGCTTTACTGTCGTCAATTGGTGAGCCGCCCACTTTTGCCACACCTTCGTGGACAAAGCTATTGCGTGCTGTCTTGAGATTAGTGAAGAGCTCCCAGAGTCGAGGCTCTTCTTTTAGGCTGTGACTGGCAAGGATTTTCAGAAGGGAGTCAAATTGCTCCTCGACCGAAGGATTGCGGTCTCGGTCTTTGCGTACATTCAGCCATTTCCAAATGTCCGGCGAAAGCTTCGATCTCGCAGCAAGTTGATCAAGAGTTCTTGCGATAAAGATCTCAAGGGCAGTTGCCGCTAAAACAATTCCTGCTCCGATGTTTGGTAGCTCTCCAAATGCATCAAGCAGTAACTCATCCCAAGGGGTGGGGCGATAGTCGGCTGGCAATTGAAATACGTCTTCCCAGATAGGCTTGGTCAAAGCAACAAATGTGAGCGACCAACGAATTCCGCCTCGCCCTCTATGAAACCCTTCTTGAGCGGGAAGTTCAGACTCGTCGTCATTGAGGTATTGCAGTCGCCAGGATGTATTGCTAAGTCTGACAGGGCGTACGTGAGGAGCTCTGCCAACATGTCGAAGTTTGATGAGGAACGAGTTGACTGCACTTTCCATCATGTTCGTCGACGGATCGTCCATAGAAACGACACAGCGATCGAACGAATACTTTATGAAATCTATTCGGAGGACGTCGGCGCCGAATGCAGGCACATCGTTAATAGCTATATAGTCGGTTTGATCTTCCTGTGAGGGTTTCGTGCTTCTTAGGGGAAGGTATGTGCGAATCTTGTACGGGGCAACATCATATTCGTAGAGTGGGAATTGTTCACCCTCACGAACGTAGACTTCAAAAGGGAGCTGGACCAGGAGACGTGCGATCATGGTATTAAGTTGTGCCGATTGGGATAAAAATGAAGGAACGGGGACATTGTACGTTTTGAAAACGGGTAGGTCCAGAGCTCTGGTTCTGTGATAGGGATTAGCGGTGAGGGGCTGGGCGGAAGAGGAAGACGGCGGACCGCCACGCGGCGGCTCAGGACGTGATAGGCGAGATCTTCAGCCGCAAGGCGTGGGCGGCGTGGCATGGGCCGAAGAAACAGGGACAGACGAAGAAACAGGGACAGACGAAGAAACAGGGACAGACGAAGAAACAGGGACATTCTACTTTTTCAGACCATCTTGGTCTACGGGTGTCTGAGGGGAGAAGCGGTGAGGGGAGGCGAGGAAGGGGCCAGACTGCCACGCGCCGGGAAATTCAAAATGTCCCCGATTTTCTCCCTTAAAATGTCCCCGATTTTCTCCCTTCATACTACCAGTGGCCTGAAGATGGACGGGTTGACCCTGAAGTGCTAGGATTCCGCCATGCTGATTACCACTGGAACAGTCCACGGCGGGACGATTCAGATCGATGCGAAGAGCCTTCCCGAGGGAGCGACGGTGACCGTACTGGCTCCGGAAGGGGATGAGACCTTCGAGCTTTCGTCCGAGGAAGAAGCCAAGCTGCTCGCTGCGATCGCGGAGGCCGAGCGGGGAGAGACGACGAGCGCAGTTGACCTCCTGAAGCAGATCCGCCGATCGTGAGCAGTCCGCTCCCTGTCCGGATAGTCGGCAGTGCCGGCCGGGCTATCCTTGATGCGGCTGAATGGTGGGTTGCCAATCGGCCGAAGGCTCCCGATGCATTTGCAGTCGAGCTTGAGCGTGCGCTCCAAATCCTCGCATCCCAACCACTGATCGGCTCGCTGGCTCGAAACATCAAGCTGGCTGGTGTTCGCCGTCTTCACTTGCCCCGTGTTCATTACCATCTCTATTACCGCGTAACTCCCCAGCCTGAAGTCGTCGAAATTCTCGCGCTGTGGCACACGAGCCGTGGGACTTCACCTAATCTTCCGTAGGTCTCGAACTCGCAGTCTTTAGTTGAACCAGCTCGCTCCTGCTCTTGCATCTCAATCTTTCTCCCTCGTACAATACGTTTCCGTTGTAACCCGTTGGCTTTCTGACTATTTCTGTCGCTTCTCGGCCGGGCAGAAGAAGGACCAGAGTTCGATGAAAATTGAGTATTCCAAGGGTGAACGCGCCTCCAAAGAACTGATTCTCCTGAATCGTCAGAGTTTCGAAGCTTCCAGCGGACGGAAGATGAAGGTCATGCTGATCTTCCCGCCGGACTGGTTTCCCTCCGAACCCTATCTGAGCCTTCCCTCCCTTACCGCCGTCCTCCGTCAGGCCGGCCATACCGTCATCCAAAAAGACATCAACCTCGAAATGTGGGACTGGTACTTCAGCGAGGACTTTTTGAAGAAAGTCCTGCGCCGGGTGCCGCAACAGCTCGACCGGCTCCGCAAGCTTTCCAAGAAGCGGGATCTGGACGCCAACGAGATGGATCTGCAGCTGGCGCTCTGCGATGTGACCAGGCAGCGGATCGACGAATTGATCAAGAAAGCGGAGAAGGCGAAGGCGATTATCCGCGGAGAAGTCTTCTACGAAATCGACCAGTTAGAGTGGGTCATTCAAGTGTTCCGCGAAGTGACGTCGGTCATTTCGATGGTCTATGCTCCGGCGCGGATCTGCATGCCGCCGATGGAGACGGATCTGTCCTATAAGGTCTTCGTGTCCTCCGAAGTCATCGATGCGGTGAACGATACGCAGGTGAATATCTACCGCGATGTGTTCGAGCATCTGGTGAAGCCGGCGATCGAGGCGGAGCAGCCGGACGTGATCGGGATCTCGATCGTCCTGCAGCAGCAGATGTTCTCCACCATGACCTTCTGTGCCCTCATCAAACAGCACTTCCCCAACATCCATGTGACGATCGGCGGCAATACGGTCACGCGCCTGCGCGATGTGCTGCCGGAGTCGCCGCTGTTCCAATACTTCGACAGTGCCGTGGTCTATGAAGGGGAGACGGCCTTTGTCCAACTCGTCTCGGCGGTGGGGGCGAAGCGAAGCCTGGCCGACGTGCCGAACACGATCTATAAGGACGAGACCGGCGTCCATACGTCGGAGACGAGTTTTGCGGAAGACATGCATGCGCTACCGCCGCCGGACTTCGACGGCCTGCCGCTGGAGAAGTATTTCGTCCCGACGAAGATTCTGCCCTATCTGGCGACGCGCGGTTGCTACTGGGGCCGCTGCGAGTTCTGCGACCATGGCGAGGGCTATACCGCCGGATACCGGAGCAAGAAGATTCAGGACATTCTCGGTGAGATCCGGCATCTGCGCGACAAGTACGGAGCGAGGCATTTCCATTTCACCGACGAGTCGTACCCGCCGGCCCTGTTCCGCAAGCTGGCGCGCGGGCTGATCGATACGAAGATGGATATCGTCTGGACGACGCACATGCGGTTCGAGAAGAGCCTCCTGGAAGATCAAGTCTGGCAGGATGCGAAAGAGTCGGGTTGCAAGTATCTCCACTTCGGCTATGAGTCGGGGAACGAGCGGGTGCTGAAGCTGATGGACAAGGCCACGACGACCGCCATCATGACCGAGCATCTCAAGCGCACGGCGGAGGCGGGCATCTGGAACCACTGCATGGGCTTCTTCGGTTTTCCCGGCGAGACGAAGGAGGAGGCCTGGTCGTCGGTAGAATTCCTGGAGCAGAATAAGGATTATGTGCATTCGCTGGGGTTCGGCACGTTCGATCTGGGGCGGCATAACCCCGTGGCCAAGCATCCGGAGAAGTGGGGCGTGACGGCCTACAAGAACCCCGAGTGGGATCTGGCGCTCGACTACTACTATACGGTGAAGAACGGCATGAGCATAGAAGAGGCCGAGCGGGTGTTTCAGCAATTCGAACAGAATCATTATGCGGGCTGGGACCTGCGCCTATATATTCGGGAATATATTTTTCTCTATATCGCGAAGTTCGGGTTGGAGAAGTTGCGGGATCTGCAATATCAGTCCATGAAAACAGCGGGGGTTACGCACACCTTGGCTGGAAAGATGTAGGCAGGATGTTGAAAAAGGCTCCCAGCGGCGTTCTCGCCTTGAAAGCATCCTAAACGTACCCCAGAGGGTACGCCTCCGGTGCTTTCGTCGTCTGCGGCCTTGCTGGAAGACCTTTTTGAACATCCTGAGGGTAGAAGTCGTGGGTGGGGGATTATGAGCGCAAGTGGACTTGTACAGATAGACGGTTTGTCTCCGATCAAGAAAGAGGATCGGAAGACCTCGAAGGTGATGCTGCTGTTTCCGCCCGAGTGGGTGCCGACGGCGCCCTATCTGGCGCTACCGTCGCTGACGGCGGTGCTGCGGGAGGCCGGTCATATGGTCGTGCAGCGCGACATCAATATCGAGATGTACGATCACTTCTTCACGATGGAATTCCTGATCTGGGTGAAGGCCCGGTTGGGGATGCAGCTCAAGCCGCTGCAAGACAAGGAAAAGGCCGGGACGCTCACGGATCGCGAGGCGGATCAGAAAGCCGTGGTCGAGCAGGCCTATGCGGTGGACGTGTTCGACCTGGCCGAGCGGGCGGAAGATGCCAAGCTGGTCGTGCGCGGCGAACGGTTTTACGAAGCCGAGAAGCTGGAGTTGGCGCTCAATACCTTCCGCGAAGCGATGCAGTACATCTCCGCCGCCTACTATCCGGCCTCGCTCGTGTTTTATCCGATGGAAAGTAATCTCGGCTACCGCCCCGGCGTCTCACAGGAAGTGTTTGCCTGCCTCGACGACGAGCGGGTGAACGTCTATCGCGACATCTGCAATCAATTAGTACTGCCCAGCGTGAGCAAGGAAAA
>CAZXNN010000155.1:0-7475 GCA_964641915.1 uncultured Nitrospira sp.
CGTTGATCGGAACCTGGCTCGCGGCGCTGCTCCGTCCCGTTCGCGCAGCGATGGGATTGTTGGGGCTGCTGCTCCTGTATCTCCTGGCCGGCGGGATCCTCTTCGATCAGGGGACGCTCTTGAATCTGATTTATCCTCCCGCCGCGCTGTCGCTCGGCTTCGCAGTCAGCCAAATCTACCGCCTGCTCTTCGAACAAGCACAGCAACGGACGATGCGGGACGTCATGGCGCGCTACCTCTCGCCTTCCGTCAGCCAGTGGGTCCTGAAGCGGCCCGAGCGGCTCACCCTGGGAGGCGAAACCCGCACGATGACCGCTTTCTTCTGCGACCTTCGCGGATTCACGACCCTCTCACAAGCCATGGAACCGCAAGCCCTCGTGGCGCTCCTGAACGACTACATGAGTGCGATGACGGAGATCGTGTTCCGGCATGACGGCGTGCTGGACAAATACATCGGCGACGAGATCATGGCGTTTTGGAACGCGCCGATGGACCAGCCCGATCATGCCACCAGGGCCTGCGCCACGGCGCTCGATATGGTCCAGCGGCTGCACGAACTGCGCGCCCAGTGGAAAGAACGGGGCAATCCGCAACTTGAACTGGGCATCGGGATCAACACCGGCCCGATGGTGGTGGGCAACATGGGATCGCGTGACCGGCTCGCCTATACGGTCCTCGGGGATGCCGTCAACATTGCGTCCCGGTTACAAAGCGTCAACAAAGACTATGGAACCAGAGTGCTGGTCAGTGAGGCGACGATGAAGGCCGCAGGAGAGTCGTTCACGTATCGGTATCTCGACCGAATACAAGTGAAAGGACGAACTGAACCACTGGCGGTGTATGAAGTGGTGTCCTACCGGCATCAGCTCGATCCGAAAACGGGGACGCTGCTGGATCAGTACGCGAGAGGCATCGAACGGTATCACGCCGGGCAATGGACGGCGGCGGCTGAACTCTTCGACAGGCTCCTGGCCGATTATCCGGGAGACGGCCCGAGCACTCTCTACCTGCGCCGCAGCCGGGAGTTTGCCGCAACTCCTCCCCCGCCTGATTGGAACGGGGTCACGATCCTGAAAACCAAATAGCCGTGGGCTGCCGTCTTCAGCCCGCTCACTCCCAGGGAGACAGCAAGAGCACTCCCGGCAGTGGTCCGACCATCGGCTGAAAGGGAGTCGCCGTGAGACCGACCACTTTCGCCGTCTTCGGATCACCTGCCGTCGCGTCATTCAGTTGCGGCATGATCGTGGTCACCAGTCGTTCTCCCTTTTTGACCGTCCCGGAGAGCCGCTGTTGGGAAACCGGCGCACCCTTGTACAACCCTACGAGCGTCACCTCGAACGAACCGCTGGTTTGTCCTTCCACGACCAGCATGAAAGGCGCCGCGACACCGGCCGGGACTTCGACAAGGCGCCCGCCCTGTTCCGTCAGCCCGGTGAAGGCGCCGAACACCTGATTGACCTCAGACCGGGGAGAAGCAAACCCTGCCAACCTGGCCTTATCTGCCATCAAGATCAGTGGCAGCACATCCGGCGATGTCGTCACACGGAGCGCACTGTCATTGGAGAAAAACGGATGCGGATTGGAGGGCAGGCCTGTTTTCACAACGTCCATTTGGCCGGGATTTAACTCCGAGATGATGCGGCCGCTCGAGTCGACGAGGAAAAGATTGCCGGCACGGGTCCAGCAAGTAAACGTACCATCCGCCTCTTGCCTGGCGCCGATGAGGCCGTCATGAACCGTGGCCGTCGCGCTGTTGGACTCGAGTGAGAAGCTCGATCCTGAATCCACCAGCTTAGCGACACGAGCCCACACGGTGCCCAGATTGACCTTGATCCTGACAGTCGATTGCTTCTTGCTGAGATCGGCCTGCTTGACCGTCGCATCCGAGTCGGGCTGTACGGTCAACGTGCTGCCATCGAGAAAGGTCACCAGCGCCGTGGATTTGGGACCAGTCACCACATGCGCCCCGACGGCCAGATTCATGCCGTCTTTCGCGGCACGAGCCGGGCCGCCCTCAGGAGGAACCACTTTCACGTCGCCCGCGATGATATTCAGGGTCGCAGTGGCAGAGGCAACCGGCGGCCCGGCGGCCCCGGAAGAGGTCGCCCCACCGAATAACGCCATCACGATCACCGCGCCGGTCCACAATAAGATGAGCGCTCTTCGCAGGCTCAGATCTGGACGCATAGAGACCTCCTCGTCGATCGATCAGGCGGACGTCATCCCCTACAACCGCCAAGCATCCGCCATTATAGTAGGAATGGAACTGAGGACGCCAACGGCTGATCGTTCGATTGGCTGCTTGATCAACAGGGCGCGGTCATAACAGTAGGATCCACCGCATCCTTCCCGATAGTCCCGAAAAGGCAGGCGCGCATTCGCGTGCGAATGCCTGCGCCGTTCGCGAAGACTGATTGATGGGTGTTATCGGGTCGGGGTCAACGAAGAAGGCTCCCGTTTCGAGTCGGCATGAGGGGACTGTGTCGCCTCCGTAGAGGGCTTGCTTGATCGGGCGGACTCCGTCACGTGCAGCGACGCGACAGAAGCCGAACGCCACGGGCTCCAATAGCCCACCGCGACCAGCGAAATGACCGCACCGATCGCCGCCAACGCGATGGTGGCCCCGATCCAACGCGCGTGCTGACGGACCTCCTGCTGCAAACCGAAGAGCACCCGCCTGAACTTCCGGCGCTTCACCATCGGGACCATTGCCGTCGATCGAACCAGCCTGGCACCGAAGGGACCCGAGCCGTTAGCGGCATCGGTGAGGTTCCACGAAGCCAACCCGGCCACATTCCCTTCGCCGTCGACCAGCGGAACCTGTCGCACCAGGCTCTCCGCCAACACGTGCAATACCTGTTCATCGGACGCCTCAACCGCCACTGTCACCAACGGCGCGGTCATGATCCGACCGAGCGTCGTCGACCGGGGATCAAGGCCATTGGCCACGACCCGGATCGTCAGATCCCGATCGGTGACGATTCCCACCGGTCGATGATGCCGCACCACAAGCACGACCCCGACCTTCCGCCAATGCATGATGCGCGCAGCATCGTAGACCGACACCTCCGGCGGCGCCGTATGGACGGCGGCGGAAAAGCCCGGGCTCTGACTGAATGCAGGAGTATTCATAAAAGAGATGCAGCCTTGCCGGTTGATTCACAAGGCCCGCATTTCCTTGTCGGAGATCTGCCCAAAAACTGAAGGGCAGGAGGAGTAGCGCCAGCCGCGCGCGACCAGCCGACGGGAGAGAACAGAGCGGTCCAGCGTTGTTGCTCGCGGTTACTCGCGGATCGCCCGCACACGCTTTTGGAGGTAGGCGTTGCGGACGGCGGCGTACAGATCCAGCGTGGCTTCTTCAACCCCCTGGAACTTTTCGAGGTTCAACGAACGGTCATTCACGATCTCAAATACCCGGCCGCCAAGCTGCACGACCGTACTCGTAGTTCGATTCTTATGGGCAATCACCGAGGGGACTCCATCGATTTCGATAATAGGCGCCACCAGCCAGTTGATCGGATTAAGCGCGATATCTCCCACATAGCCAACCAGATCGCGGAGGTTGAACGGTGGCAGCAGCGGGAGAATCACATACGGCCCAGGCTTCACTCCATAGAACCCAAGGGTCTGGCCGGTGTCTTCTTCAGGTGTCTTCAGATCAAGATGCTGGGCCACGTCAAACAACCCACCGACCCCTGCCGTGGAGTTGACGAGAAACCGGCCAACCTCAATGCCCGCACCCTTCGCTTTCCCCTGAAAAATATTATTGAAGAAACGGGGCGGAAACCGGAGGTTATAAAAAAAGTTGCTGATCCCGATCTGGACCGGATTCGGCATGACAAAGTTGTAGCCCTGCGCCACCGGCTTCAGGATCCAGCGATCGACCTGTCGATTGAATTCGAAGACTTTCGTATTGAGGGGCTCCCACGGATCATATTCCTCGATGGCGTCTTCGCCGGATTTCGCGAAGGGATCGAACAAATCATCCGACGGCTTCTCCGTAGCATCTGAGGCCGGCTTCGAGGCCCCCGATGCATCCGCGAGCAGCACCGGCGGCGTGGCCGGTTCGAGCAGCGCGGTCGGCGCGCCGGTCCGTCCGGCACAGCCCGGCAGCCATAGCAACGCCAGCAAAATGAGAACGCCAAATCGCATAGCTCTCTGATCGGTCGTTACGTCTTCTCTCTTGATCGTCATTCCGTCATGCCTCGTTTCAACTGCCTCGGACGGGGATGAGCGCACAATGCCCGGCGCACTGTACCAAATGTAGAGCCCAATCACCAAATGCATAATTCAGAGACGCGTTCGTCGTTCGCCTAGGCTGTAATGGCGCGTCGAATAAAATCGGCGAACTGGCCAAAGTACATTCTCCCGCCGATTTGATAGGTATTGTTGTGATCGGCGCCGGCTATCGCATACCACCATTTCGGCGGCTTGGCGGCTTCGAAGACCTGGCGGCCGAACTCGATAGGAATGATATCGTCCCGATCGCCGTGGATCACGAGCATGGGAAGGGAGAGCTGCGGAAGGCGATCGATGAGATTGAATTCCGCCCCGAGCAGCCAATGCACCGGCATGCCGCCGTAGTGATGTTTTGCGATCGCGGCAATCGACGGAAACGGCGACTCCAAAATCAATCCTGCTGCCGGCTTCTGGGAGACAAGATCGGCCGCGACGGCAGCGCCCAGCGACCGGCCGAACACGACAATCCGCTCCGAGCGAATCTGCCGCACCCGGGTAAGATAGTCGTAGGCGCCGATCGCGTCTTGGTAGAGTCCGTCTTCCGATGGCTTGCCCTGGCTCCGGCCATATCCTCGATAGTCGAAGATGAAAATAGACAATCCCAGCCGATAGAGCTCGCGCAGGTTTTCAAGCCGGTGAATGACGCTCCCGGCGTTGCCATGACACCAGAGCAGCACGCCGGCATCCGCGCGCGCTTCGACATACCAGCCGAAGAGTTTGGTGCCGTCCGCCGACTGAAACCACACATCTTCCAGCGGCAGGCCGCTCGCGGCTTTCCAGTCACGGTCTTCCCATGGTTCAGGATGATAGACGAAGAATTGGTCCAGTAGACTGATGATGTTGCCCTGAGTAGATTCGATCGAGCCAGAAATTGGGAGGCGTGTGAACATGGGGAAACAGAAGGCAACCCAGGATTACGCCTGCTCCCCCTGATAGTTCACTCACTTATTCCCGACAGCAGTCCCTTGAACTTTAAAAATAAATCCGTCCAAAACAACTGCCC
Source organism: uncultured Nitrospira sp. (assembly GCA_964641915.1). Lineage (GTDB taxonomy): Bacteria > Nitrospirota > Nitrospiria > Nitrospirales > Nitrospiraceae > Nitrospira_D. The sequence continues at coordinate 5,243 of CAZXNN010000155.1, forward strand.
AAAACCACCGTTCGGAGATAGTTACATCGGTGAGGCGCGTACCCCCTGCCCTCTGGGCGGCTTCGGCCATCGCGTTTTCAAATCGGGTATTTTGGTTGATGGGAATAAATCCGAACAGCATGATGCCCGTGCTCGTCGCTTCGGTGGGTCCAAGGGACTTCTCGTTTGGCCCTATCGGGGCTGCAGGAAAGTGCAAACTGGTGGATTGACAGGCGACAGTGGTCAGCAAGAGCACACTTCCGATCAGTATGCTAAAGGCTTTCATTTCTCCTCCTAAGGTTGGTGCGGTTGGGTTACTTGTTGGCGACTGCCGTTCCCTGTACCTTGAACACATACCCATTCAGCACGTACCCCCACCACCACCGTTCTGAAATCGTCACATCGGTTAGCCTTGTCCCACCCGCCTTCTGTAGGGCTTTGTTATAGGCATTCTCAAAGCGTTCATTCTGAATGATCGGAATAAACCCGAAGAGGAGCATCCCCACGCTCGAACCTTCAGTGGCACCTAGCGCCTTTTCATTGGGACCCACGGGTGCCGTCGGAATCCGAACTTGTGTCGAATGGCACGCCGCCGTAGAAACGAGTAACACGGCTCCCAGAAGCACCCCCATGAGCTTCATGCTTACCTCCTTGGGCCTAGTAATTGGCAAATGAGAATCGATTCTTCCCCGCTTCGGATCGGAAAACTATCATTTCGACAAGACGCGGTCAACTTCTTCATCCAGCGGCTGTATCGGACTCCCGCCTCAACCTAGCAAGGTCTGACCTTCTTGGGTATACTCCGGGGCAGCATAACGCTGCGAACAGGAGGCTCATTGTGCCTGACAACACCGTCGCCCCCGACCCGACCCTCGTTTGTGATGTACTGGTGGTTGGCGGCGGACCGGCTGGATCCACGATCTCCGCTCTGTTGGCCGAACAGGGCTGGAATGTGCACATTCTGGAAAAAGATCCCCACCCGCGATTTCACATCGGGGAGTCGCTCCTGCCTCAATCGCTCCCCATCTTGAAACAACTGGGGGTGCTCACGGAAGTCGAACAGATTGGCATTATCAAGTACGGCGCCGAGATGATTTCGCACCGCTATGGGCGATCCCAAATGTTTTATTTCTCCAAAGCATTCGATGAATCCCAGCCCTACGCGTTTGAGGTGAAACGGTCCGAGTTCGATGCCATTCTCTTGAAGAATGCGATCAGCAAAGGCGTGACGGTCCACGAAGGAGTCACAGCCCAGCGCGTCGAATTTCGCCCCGGTCAGAATTCGCTTGTCCACACGGAAGATCGCGAAGGGCGGCCGCAAACCTGGGACGCCAAGTTTGTCGTCGACGCCAGCGGCCGCGACACCTTCCTCTCGAACCAGCTCGGCGGCAAGCGCCGAAGCCAGCAACATAGCAGCGCGGCGATCTTCGGCCACTTCGAGGGGGTCGGCCGGCTCCCCGGCAAGGACGAAGGCAATATCACCGCAGGGTGGCTGGACGACGGCTGGTGCTGGCTGATTCCTTTCAAGGACGGCACCACCAGCGTCGGGGTCGTCTGCCATCCGGACTATATTAAGTCGAGAACGGCCCCCCTCGATCAATTTCTCCTGGATACCCTTCGACAATCTCCTCCGATTGCTCAACGCATGGAAGGGGCCAAGCCCCTGACTCAAACCTATGCCGCCGCGAATTTTTCCTATCGGCGGGACACCATGTCGGGCGACGGCTATCTGATGGTCGGGGACGCCTTCGCCTTCATCGACCCGGTCTTCTCCAGCGGGGTTCACCTGGCCCTCAATAGCGGCACGCGAGGGGCCAAAGTCGTCGACGCCTATCTCCGCAAGTCTCCGGAATACGCTACACACCTTCACGAATTCGAGCGCATGGTCCGCCGCGGCATCAAAACCTTTTCCTGGTTCATCCATCGATTCAATCAGCCGGCCTTTCAGCAGCTCTTCGTCTCCACCAGCCGGCCGCCGAAGATAGAGCGAGCGGTGCTGTCTTTGTTAGCCGGGGATGTCTTCGCTCAATCGCAAGCACGCTTCCCTCTTTTCTGTTTTAAAGTTGTGTACTACATCGTTTTCGTATTGAATTGGAAAGAAAATTGGGCCCTGGCCCGCCGCCGCAAACAGGGCACGAGAACGACCGTGACCGAAGTCAAAGATTACGCGGTAAACCAAGCCAACGCACCAAGTTAGCCATCAGGGAATAGATATGGGACAGCGCGCCATACCGCGACCCCTGAGATCGCATCA
>CAZXNN010000156.1:0-7451 GCA_964641915.1 uncultured Nitrospira sp.
GTACAGCATGTCCTCCATGGTGACGTACAACGTATTGGCCTGGCCCTGCACCACCACGCCCAGCGAATCTCCGACCAGAATGACGTGTATGCCGGCCTGCTCCACAATGCGGGTGAAGAGCGCATCGTATGCGGTCACGACGATGAGCTTCTTCTCCTGGCGCTTGTGTTGTTGAAATTCTGGAATTGTCATCAGCCGAGCTTGGCCTTGGTAATGATGTCTGCCAAACGATGGGTGCCCTTGATCGCCATGATATGGACCCCGTCGCAATGTGTCCGCACCGCATTGATGGTCCGCACGGCAATCTCCACGCCCACATCTTCCGCCTTGTCGCCGGCGGCCTTCAGTTCATCGATCATCTCCTGCGGCACCGAGACGCCGGGAATATTGGCATTCATGAACTCAGCCATCTTGTGGTTCCGCAACAACAAAATCCCGGCCAGCACTTTCACCTTGTAGGGCCGCACGGCTTTCATGAAGCTCGCGAAGAGATCGGGGTTATAGATCGCCTGTGTTTGGAAAAACTGCGCGCCGGCTTTGACCTTCACTTCAAACTTTGCCAGCATTGGCCCGACCGGATCAGCCTCCGGAGTCACGGCTGCGCCGATGGTGAAGGCTGTCGAGCCGTCCAGTTTATTGCCGGCCATGTCGCGACCACTGTTCAGTCCTTGTACCAACTGCATGACCTGCACGGAGTCGAGATCGTAGACCGGCTTGGCCTCTTTGTGGTCGCCGACTGTCGGATAGTCGCCGGTCAGGCAAAGAATGTTGCGGATGCCGAGCATATGGGCGCCCATGAGGTCCGACTGCATGGCAATCCGGTTCCGGTCGCGACAGGTCAGCTGCATCACCGGATCATGGCCCAATTCGTAGAGCAACCGGCAGACCGGCAGCGAGCCTGCACGTACGACAGCTGCCGTGTTGTCGGTCACATTCACGCCATGCACCCGCCCGACCAGTTCTTTGGCACTCTCCAGTACCTTCGAGATGTTGGTGCCCTTCGGCGGGTTGTACTCAATCGTCACGGCAAACTGCCCGCTACTCAGGACCTCACTCAACCGCCGCGGTTCTTTACTCATGCATCTCCCTCACCATTATCCGCTCCCCTACTTCATCCCTTACCCTGTTGTAGGAGGACTGGAGGCTCCCCACTGCGCGCATGCACCAATCTTATCTCCACTCTTCTAGAGATCGAGCGGGGCACTCCACATTGCGCGCATCCCACGAGGGTCTTCTGAGACCGCGCGTTGGGCGAGAGCACTGGAGGGTTCCGCTCGATCTCTCCCTCCTACACCATCCCCGCCATCCGCTTCGCTGACTCCACCGTGTTCGCAAGCAACATGGCGATCGTCATGGGACCGACGCCACCGGGCACGGGACTGATCCAACCGGCCTTCTGGCTCACCGGTTCAAAATCGACATCGCCGCAGAGCTTCCCATCCGTCCACCGATTGGTACCGACATCGATCACGACCGCGCCTTCTTTCACCATGTCGGCCGTGACAAACTTGGCTTTCCCAATGGCGACCAGCAAGAGATCCGCCTCACGGCAGACTGCGGACAAACCCTTAGTCTTGGAATGGCAAATCGTCACGGTCGCGTTGCGCTGCAAAAGCATCAACGCCAGGGGCTTCCCGACAATATTGCTGCGGCCCAGAACCACCGCGCGCTTGCCTTCAATGCCGACACCGGTGGACTCGAGCATCTTGATGACACCCTTCGGAGTGCAGGCTTCAAAGACCGGATTCCCTTCGACCAGCCGGCCGAAATTATAGGGATGAAACCCGTCGGCATCCTTGTCCGGCGACACCGCTTCAAGCACAATACGGCTCTCGATATGTTTGGGAAGCGGAAGCTGAACTAAGATGCCGTGAATCTTGGGATCCGCGTTCATCTTCTCAATCAAGGACAACAACTCTGCTTGCGTCGTGCTCGCAGGTAACTTGTGGTCGTCGATATAGATGCCTGCCGCCTCGCAGGCTTTCTGCTTGCTCTTCACATACTGATGTGACGCAGGGTCGTCACCCACTAGAATCGTGGCAAGACCCGGCTTGATCCCGGTCTTTGCCAGGACTGCCGCTGATTCAATTGCCAGCCGGTCGCGAACTTGCTGCGCCAATGCCTTCCCGTCAATGAGTCGTGCTCCCACCATTCCCTCCCTGAATTCAAGCGGTTGGCCTTCAAAACCGTAGGCACCTTAGCAGGGCAATTTTCATCAAGTCAACGCCTGACTATAGAGAAGCGAGCCTCACGTCGTACAGTCGACAATCTGGGCCAGCCCAGAGCCCTATCAGACTCTGCACCGCGCTATCCCAAACCCATTCCTTGACAGTCTCTTCGCCTGTTCGCTACGATAGACCCCTATCTTCACACTGATTTAATCACGCTTGAACATCCCATCATCCACCGACAATTTTCGCGGCACCCTCTTGAGGGCGATACTCGTCTGTTGTGCGCTCGCAGGTTCGTCAGGTCTCCTCCAGGCGGCCCAGATTACCGGCTTGGAAGGGCCGAATAGCTTCGTCGGCGACCAACAAGGCAAAGAATTCTTCATCTCCAATGTGCATGGGGAATCGGACGCGCGGGATAATAACGGCTTCATCACGAAGGTGGATGCTGAGGGGAAAGTCCTCAACCTCAAGTTCATCCAAGGCGGCATCATCGATGTCATGCTGCATGCTCCCAAGGGCCTGGCCATCGTCGATCAGACCCTGTACGTGGCCGATCTCGATCAGTTGAAGGGATTCGACAAGTCGACTGGCAAGTCCCTCGTCGTCGTCAGCTTTCCCCCGCTCCCCGCTAAAGGCATCGTCTCCTTGACCGATGTGACAGCCGGCCCCAACGGCATGCTCTACGTATCAGACCAATCCAACAACACGATCTACCGGATCGAGCAAGCGGCCGGTCATCGTGTGAGCCAGCTGATTCACGACGAGCGCCTCGCTGGTCCATCAGGGATTGCCGTCCATCCACGCTCCGGCCATCTCATCGCCGTGAGTTGGGAGAAGGGCAAGATTTTCGATATCACCCCAGACGGCCAGCTCTCCGAGCTGGAGTCAAATGGATTCTTCACCGGCCGTTTTCAAAATCTGAGCGGGATCGATTTCGACCGGTGGGGCAATATGTACGTCTCGGATTTTTCCAGGGGAAAGATCTGGCGCATGACCCGGGACCAACGCTTCCAGGTGATTGCCGAGTATCTCCTCTCCCCGGCCGATATCAGCATTGACCGGACCAATAATTTGATTCTCGTCCCCTATCACTATGCCCACGCGGCAGAAATCAACGGGCTGGAGGCTCCCTCGGACGGCAAGAGCCGGGACAACCGTCGCACCCTCGCTGACTATGGGTTTGGAGCAGCAGGACCCCCGCAGCCCGCCAAGGAAGGAGCCGCAACTAAATGAGCCCATGCGCCTACTGCAAGCAACGCAAAGGCAAGCGTGTCTGCCCAGGCCTCAGCGGACTCATCTGCAGCCAGTGTTGCGGGGAGCATCGCCTCGTGCGCGTGTCCTGCCCCAGTGACTGCGTCTATCTCGACAGCGGCAGCGACTATCAGCAAAAGCGGCTTGGCGAGCAATTCATGCCGTTGCGACGGGAATTCTATCGGGATCTCGGTGAATTCGGCGGACAGCAGGCCATTTCTCTCTTCAATCTCATTGAAGTGATTACGGTGAGCTTCTTCCAGGGACGGCGCGACGGGCAGGATGCGGAAGTCGTCGCCGCCATTCAGGGGCTACGCCGCACATTGAGCCCCCTGCACGTGCCGACGGCTCCCATGCCCGTCTTTGCCGAACATCTGATTAAAGAATATGACGCGTTTAAGAAGCAAAACCCCAAGCAGATTGCCGACTCATCCAACGCGCCGGAAATCCTCGATCGAGCGATCAAATTCGTGTCGGATTTTTCCGGGAAAGATTTTCAATCACGCCGCTTTCTCGGAGGGCTGATCGGGTATGTCACGGCCTATCATCCAGAGATCGCTGCCAACCTCAAAAAGAAACATGAACCGGGCCATATCGTACTGCCAGGCCAGTCGTTCATGCCTCCGCCGACCGCGGATGAGTCCCATACCCACGGCCCGGACTGCCAGCATCACCAGCACTAAGCCGTGACCCTGCCGGTTGACTGGAGACCGTATCGCAGCCGATTGACGATTGCAATGCGCGCGCAATAAATCCTGCAAGCTGGAAGTCCGATCCGTTTGAGATAGACTGGATCTCCACACCGAACTCATTCCCCCGATCCCACCGCACCATTGCTTGATCGATATCGATCGGTTCCGGGAGACCTGGCAGCCACACGCGAATCATGACGGCCATGCGCTGAGACAACAGCGCCTCGCCTTCCCGTGTGACTCGAAACCCGCTCAACGAAAGGTCACGCACCGTGCAGCGATGGATGGCGCTGGACGTCAGAATACAGGCATGGCACTCGCGTTCGACTCGCCGGTACATGCGACGCGTTGATGGGTTTTTCACGGAATGCCTCCTCGGTAGACCCCTTCTCGGTTTTGATAGGGTAAGAATACCTCGGAGTCTCCCTCTGGGAAATCCCACAAAAGGCCCCCACCAAAGGTAGGGGATGAGGCCACATCAACGGCCTTTCTGATATTTTAAGGTATCGGGAGTCCCTGAAGTGAGGCCTGGTCCGGACGAGGCACCAGCTTCAATCCAAGGAAAAAGAACGGGCCCTTCCTGCCTGAAACGGGAAGAGCCCTCTCGATTCATCCGGTGATCTGGGACGAGGCTATTTCTATTCGACGATCGTGACGGTCATTTCAACCCGGTCGTTCGGCAGGTCGCGATCGTTTCTCGGCAAGCTCACAATCTTATCGGCCACTCCAATTCCTTTGGTGACTTCACCGAAGACAGTGTACTTCCGATCAAGAAACCGCGAGTCTTCGACCACAATGAAAAACTGCGATCCAGCCGTATCCGGATCGTTCGCCCGCGCCATCGACACAATGCCACGTTTGTGCGGAGTATCACTGAATTCCGCCTTGACCGTGTACCCGGGGCCACCCTGCCCATACGAATCCTTCTTGAGCGAGTCCTTGGTATTGGGATCGCCGCCTTGGATCATGAACCCGGGTATGACCCGATGAAAAATTGTGCCGTTATAGAACCCGTCTTTGGCCAGCCTGATAAAATTCTCGACGTGCTTGGGGGCCAATTCGGGAAACAGTTTCAGCTCAATCTCGCCGAATTTCGTCTTGATGATCGCCCGTGGCCCCTTGGGCGCTTCGACTTTTGGAGCCGGCGCTTTGTCCACGGCATCACTGACGCCCGTCCCGAATAAGAAGGAAATACACACCGCCAACACGGCACATCCCATCACCCAGCTCAATCTTCTCTGCATCATCATCCTCCCTTTGACCGTAGCGCCCGCTGCGCTGACTATAACGACCATCGCGTCCGGCTTCAAGACTCGATCTGATCAAGCGCACAACGGGCAGCCATCTGTTCCGCTTCTTTCTTGCTCAGACCACGTCCGGTCCCCGCCACCAGCTCGTTGACCCGTACTTCAACCTCGAAGTGTTTTAAGTGATCCGGTCCGGACTCCCGCACAGTCACGTAGTGCGGCAACTGATCGAATTGTTTCTGGCACCATTCCTGGAGTCGCGTTTTGTAATCTTCCTCCCCCGGCGTCGTTTGATGGGCCTCGGCCTGACGCAGCTCGTCTCCCAGCACTCCCAAGGTAAAGACCCGGCTCGCCTCCAACCCACCGTCAAGGTAGACCGCCGCAATCACGGCCTCCAAAGCATCGGCCAACAGAGACGGCTTTTCTCGTCCCTTCGAAAGCTCCTCTCCCCGCCCCAGCCGCAATATGGCACCGAGATTCATTCGGCGAGCTGCCTGGGCCAGCGATGATTCGCTCACCAAATTCGCCTTCAGTTTGGAGAGTGCGCCTTCGCTCAACTGCGGGTAGCGCTGCGCCAGGTGGTCGCTGATGATCAGAGAGAGCACGGCATCGCCGAGAAATTCCAGCCGCTCGTTATGGGATCGCGTCGTGCCTTTCCGCTCATTGACATGAGATTTGTGCGTCAGCGCTTCCGCGAGCACACCGGGATTCTTGAACCGATAGTGGGGGATAGATGGAACTGGATCGGCTGGAGAAGCCGGTGTCATAGACGCGACCGCGCTAGGCTTCCAGGCGCCTGAAAATCAGACAGGCATTCACACCGCCGAACCCGAATGAGTTCGAAAGCGCCGTCTTGATCGGTACGGCCCTGGCTGTATTCGGCACATAATCGAGATCGCAAGCGGGATCGGGGTTTTCCAGATTGATCGTGGGGGGCAATAGGCCGTGATGGAGCGCCAGAATACTGAAGACGGCTTCGATGCCTCCGGCGGCGCCGAGCAAATGTCCCGTCATCGACTTCGTCGAGCTGACAGGGATCTTGTAGGCCTGCTGGCCGAAGACCTGCTTGATCGCACGCGTTTCGATAGCATCGGCCATCGTGGAGGTCCCGTGCGCGTTGATATAGCCGATCTGGTCTTTGGCGATTCCGGCATCCTTCAACGCCAGCTCCATGCAGCGCACCGCGCCTTCGCCTTCTTCCGGCGGCGCGGTAATGTGGTAGGCGTCGCTGTTCATGCCATACCCGATCACCTCCGCGTAGACCCGGACGCCCCGGCGACTCGCGTGCTCAAGTTCTTCCATGACAACAACGCCGGCGCCTTCGCCCAGCACGAATCCGTCCCGGTCCTTATCGAACGGCCGGCTGGCCCTGGTCGGTTCATCGTTGCGAAACGAGAGCGCCTTCGCTGCGGCAAACCCTGCCACACCCAGCGGCGTGATCGCCGCCTCCGCACCACCGGCAACCATGACATCGGCATCCCCATGCTGAATCAGGCGGAACGCATCGCCGATGCAATGGTTGCCGGTCGCACAAGCCGTCACTGCGCAGGAATTCGGTCCCTTGGCGCCGATGCGAATCGCCACCTGGCCCGAGGCCAGATTGATAATGGTCATGGGAATGAAGAACGGCGACACACGCCCTGGACCTTTTTCTTTGAGCACCTCATGGTAGTGCTCGATCGCGCCCAGACCGCCGATGCCAGATCCAATATACACCCCGACTTTCGTGGCTTCTTCGGGAGCGACCTTCAACCCTGCGTCATCCACAGCCAGCTGGGCGGCGCCCACGGCGTAGTGGATGAACGTATCCATCTTCTTGATTTCTTTTTTTTCGATGAATTGGCCCGGATCGAAATCGCGTACTTCCCCGGCGATCTGGGCGTCGTAGGCGGCCGGATCGAACTTGGTGATTCGTCCGATGCCGGATTGCCCGGCACAGAGCGCAGCCCAAGTCTTGTCCACCCCGGTCCCAAGAGGTGTGACCAGTCCCAAACCTGTGACGACAATGCGCCGGGTCGATAGCTCAGACATACGTACCGCTTATGATTTTTCCTTGATGTAATCCAACGCTTTCCCGACGGTGAGGATCT
>CAZXNN010000157.1:0-7315 GCA_964641915.1 uncultured Nitrospira sp.
CATTGGCCGGAAGACTGTTGCCTTCACGATCCACCACGTCGGCCTCAATACCGAGAAACGGTCTGGTGGCGGAGCCTGGCTTCAAGGGGACCGTGGGTAAGGGCGTAATCAGGATCGAGCCGGTCTCCGTCTGCCACCAGGTGTCCATGATCGGTTTGTCGCCGCCGGTAACGCGATGGAACCACTCCCAGGCTTCCGGATTAATCGGTTCGCCGACGCTGCCGAGGATGCGTAAGCTTGAGAGATCGTACTTCTTGGGCCAGTCTTCACCATAGCGCATGAGTAGGCGGATCGCCGTCGGCGTCGTGTAGAAAATCGAGACGCCATAGCGTTCGATCAAATCCCACCAGCGGCCGGGGTTCGGATAGTCCGGCTTGCCTTCGGCGGTGAGGATCGTCGCACCGTTCAGGAGCGGGCCGTAGACGATGTAGCTGTGACCGGTGACCCAACCGGGATCGGCCACGCAGAAATACACATCGTCGTCCTTCAGGTCGAATACATATTTCGACGTGATGTAGGTGCCGACCATGTAGCCGCCATGCACGTGCACCACGCCCTTCGGTTTGCCGGTCGTGCCGGAGGTATACAAGATATACAGCGGGTCTTCGGCATCCAGCTTGACCGCTTCACATTCAGTGGATTCGCCTTTCAGCCAATCGTGCCAGTCGATTTCTTTCGGGGCAGCCAGCGCGACTTCCGGCTTTTGCCGCCGCAGGACGATCACGCGTGCGACCGTCGGGCAGGTCTTCAGGGCTTCGTCTACGACCGATTTGAGCGGAATGACTTTCCCCCGGTCGTAGCCGACATCGGCGGTGATGACCAGGTGGGATTCCGCGTCGTGGATTCGATTGGCCAGCGCCGGGGCGCTGAACCCGGAATAGACCACGCTGTGAATGACCCCGATGCGCGCGCAGGCCAGCATGGCTATAATTTGCTCTGGAACCTTGGGGAGATAAATGGTGACGCGGTCGCCCTTCTTCAGGCCCAGCTTTTTGAGGGCGTTGGCGCAACGGTTGACCTGGCGATAGAGTTGCCCGTAGGTGAAGACGCGCTCGGTATCGTTCTCGCCGACCCAGATGACCGCGACTTTGTTCTTCCGGCCGTTTTTGACGTGCCGGTCAAGACAGTTATAGGAGATGTTGCAGGTGGCCCCCACAAACCATTTCGCGAAGGGGTAGTTCCACTCCAGCACTTTGTTCCACGGAGTAAACCAGTCGAGTTCCTTGGCGACTCCGCTCCAAAAGGCCTCGGGGTCGGCAATCGATTTCTTATACTCGGTTTCGTAATCTTGAATATGGGCAGCGGCTTTGGTTTTGGCGCTCGGCTGGTAGGTTCGGCTTTCCTTCAATAGTGTCTCAATCTTCTCACTCATGACGCACTTACCTCCTCAGTCGATATCGGTCTCGGCACGGATTATGATGATTGATTATGGAGAAAGGGGCCTTCCCCTGCAACCCATACATTTGTACGGGGATCTACTCTGTGGCTAATGTTTTTTGAAATGAACGGGTTGGCCGGCCCGATTCCTTGACAGCCGTCACAGCCCGAGGGTAGGCTCACTCAGGACTGCTCATGCGAAATTTTCTTCGATCCATCACAACTATGTTGACTAGAAACTTGTGTGCCATGAGTCTTGGTTTCGGGCTGCTTTTGCTGGCCTGTTTGAGTGGATCTTCTCCTGCCTCTGCCCAGTTAGGGAAACCTGAGGGACTCTACTATAAGTCATGGGCGGTCGTCGTTGGGGTCGAGCACTATCTGCTGGCGCCATCGATTCCCGGAGCCTTGGCGGACGCCAAGACCGTGGCCCAGGCCTTTCGTCAGATGGGCTTCGACGAAGTGGTTGAGGTCTATGATAATGATGCCAGCTTTCGCCATCTGCAGCAGCTCTTGTCGGACATGTTACCGCGCAAGGTCGGGCGGATGGATCGTCTGGTGCTCTTCTACGTGGGGCATTCCGGCGTGACGCAAGATGCCGACGGGAAGGACCTCGGGTACCTGGTTCCGTCGGATGCGCAGGTCAATAATGTCGCCAAGTCGATCACCTTTGATCAGCTCAAGGAATTTACCCGACGCCTGGCGGCGAAGCACACCCTGCTCATTTTTGATACTGCGGTCCGGGGCTGGGAAGCCACGGCACCTCGGCAATTGTCTCTTGAAGGACGCTTGACGCCCGAGGACGACACGGAACGGCGTGCGATGCAGGTGATCACTGCCGGGGATAAGGGGGAAGTGTCCAAGCGTGTCGGGGATGCCAGTCTGTTCGTTAAATCGCTCTTGACAGGGTTGCAGGGTGCGGCGGATCTGAACAAGAATGGCTGGCTGATGGCGTCCGAGTTGGGAGCGTATCTTGAGAAGGAGCTCCCTGCAGTCACGCAGGGACAGCAACATCCGATATCCGCCCGGCTGGACGGGGATGGCGATATCATTCTCATCGAAGGGCGCAAGGCGGCCTTCGTGCTCGGGGCAGGCCCCCAGACGCCGGCTGAACGGCAACAGGCGGCTCGATCACAATATGACCAGGCGTTTGCGTTGCTCCAGGAGGGGAAGCGCGTCGAGGATGCGTTGGAGCGCCTGAATCGCTCGATCGATTTGAACCCGGAGTTCGGCGATGCCTATGTGCTGAAGAGTTATGTGCGGCTTGAGGTGTTGCCCAATCTCGACGAGGCGCTCACTGCCGGCCAGTTGGCCGTTAAGCACGCGCCTCAGAATCCCGACTCCCATTATACGCTGGGGTTGGTTTACGAAAAGCGGGGGAGTTTTCCCGAGGCCGAACAGGCGCTCTTGCAGGCGCTGAAGGTCAATCCTGGGTATCAGGATGTTTATTTCTCGCTCGGCACGCTCTACGCCGATCATCTAAAGGATCAGGCGAAGTCCGTCGAAGCGTTCCGGCGTTATTTGGAGCTTGGCGGGACGGACTCTCGGGCGAGGACGGCAGTCAGCCAGGCCGATGCTCCGTCGACGCGCTAGTCTTTCCCGCCACCCTTGAGATAACCCAATCCGATCTTTAGCGCGCGTCTCGTGATTTCGGCCCAGCGCACTTGCGGATATTCTGCCAAGACCGCGGCGGCCTTGGGATCCTGAATTTCCAAACTGGCGATCTTAATAATGCCGTCTTCTATCTGAACATCAGCCACAGTGCGTGCCTCCCCAAGAATCATCACCGAGTGAATTGCCTGCGCGCAGTCTCGTCAACCGTTCATACCGCGTTGCGTTGACTGAAGCAATGTCGCATGCTAGCATGAATTCACGCGAATTTTCGAACCGTTTCACGCACCACGTACTCAATTCTCGTCATGAAGGAGGATCCCTATGGCTACATCGCAAGCGCGTTTTACGAGACTGGCCGGCACCGGGCTTGCCATTGTTCTCTTGGTCGGACTTGCCGCTTGTGGTGGCCCTCCGAAGTGGGTGCAAAAGGGGTCCGGCGCGTTCAACGAGAAGGATAGCAAGGCGTTCTATGGCGTGGGGGCGGTGGTCGGTGTGCGGAACGAGCCATTGGCCTGGGATACGGCGGAAAATCGAGCACGCGCTGAAATTGCCAAAACCTTTGAGACCTATACCGGCTATCTGATGCGGGACTATTCGGCGTCCACCACGGCTGGAGATTTCACCAGAAACACGGAAGAACAGAATGTCGAACGGGCGATCAAGACGGTCACGACGGCGACGTTGAGCGGCGTGCGTCCGATCGATCGATATAAAGACGAGAAGACCAACACCTATTACGTCCTTACCAAGCTGAACCTCGAAGAAATGAAGAACAACTTGGAGCAAGCGAAGGAACTCAATGCGCAGGTGCGCGATTTTGTCCGCAAGAATGCCGACAAGATGTTCGATCGGCTGGAGAAAGAAGAAGACAAGCGGTTGGCACGGTAGTGAGCCGTTTCGAATCGCTGCTTGGATGAGACTCGTTCGGCTGGAGGGACTAGTGTGATGGTGATGAAGTCTGGATTGCTGGCGCTGGGAGCGGTATCGGTGTTGACCCTGGCTGGGTGCGGGCATGAAACGAAAGTGACGCGTGTGGATGCCGGCGTGGTGACCGATCTGAGCGGGCGCTGGAACGATACCGACTCGCGGATGGTGGCCGAGACCATGGTGAAGGAATCGCTCAGTTACCCCTGGCTTGGTAACTTCACCCAAGCAAAGCACCGCCAGCCCGTTGTGGTGGTCGGCACGATCCTGAATAGCAGCCATGAACATATCAGCGTCCAGACGTTTGTGACCGACCTCGAACGTGAGCTGACGAATTCCCAGAAAGTCACCTTCGTCGCCGGCAAGGGCGAGCGCGACGAACTGCGGACCGAGCGCAAAGAGCAGGCGATGTATTCCCGTGAGGATACGCAAAAGGCTCCCGGAAAAGAAATCGGCGCCGATTACATGATGAAGGGGACGATTTCGACGATCCTCGACGAATTGGATGGAACGAAGGCGGTGTTTTATCAAGTGGATCTCCAGATGATCGATCTGGAGAGCAATGCCAAGGTTTGGTACGGGCAGAAGAAGATTAAGAAGGTTATCGAAAAGAAGCGAACCATTTTCTAGGCTCCAGGACTCTGTTGAGCCCTCTCTTCTCAGGTGTTGCCCACAGTCCTCCGGCGCCGTGGCGCGCTGTCCGTTTATCCCTTCGATTCGGTGCACTCGCCGGCCTCCTGCTGTTGACCGCCTGCGGTCCTTCCGTTAACCGGTATCTGTTGATTGAGCAGAGTCTGGCTGCAGGCGATGCCAAACAGGCCGACACGATCGTTCAACAAGCTGAAAAATCTTACGGAGAGAAGAGCCGCCTGTTGTACGGCATGGACCGCGGGATGACCTTGCAATTGGCCGGCGACTACCAGCAAAGCAGCGCCGTACTCGAACAGGCTGAAGAGGAAGTGGAGCGGCTCTATACCAGAACGGTCCGTTCCGAAGCCGCTGCCTTTCTCACCAATGATAATGCCTTACCCTATGAGGGCGATCCCTACGAACATGTGATGATCAATGTCGTCAAGGCGCTGAACTATGCTGCCCAGGGGCAGTTTCAGGAGGCCTTGGTGGAAGCGCGACGGATCGATCACCGGCTCAACGTGCTTTCGGATAAGGTCAAGGATAAGGCGAGTTATCGGGAGGACGGGTTTGCCCGTTATCTGACGGGCATTCTCTATGAGGCGACGGATGATGTGAATAACGCGTTCATCGCTTACCGGAAGGCCTATGATGCGTACGAAGCCAACCGAGGCTGGGCGCGGACGCCGGTCCCGACTCAACTCCGTGCCGATCTCTTGCGAACCGCTGACGCGCTCCATTTGACGAATGAGTTTGAAGAGTACCGGCGGCTCTTTCCTGATACGGTATGGCAGGTCAGCGCGGCGCAGCGAGGCCTCGCCCAAGTGGTGTTGATCAGTTATAATGGCCGCGCTCCCCATAAGGAGGACCGCTTTCTTGACTTGCCGATCAGCCTGGATGCCTTGCAGCTCGTGTTGTTGAATCGTGGGTTCTCTCAGTCTCCCAGGCATCAGAACCGGGGTGTTGATAGCGTCCTCTATGGCCTCAATGGTCGCGTCGTGCGAGTAGCGTTGCCCCGATTGGTGGCGCAGAAAACACAGGTGCCTTCGGAGCAGCTGACGCTGGTCGGCGAGACCGGCCGGCAGGTGAGGGCCTCCTCAGAATTGGGGCAGAACATCTCCGCGCTGGCAGATAAGTGTCTTTCCGATCGTTTGCCCGGCATCACTGTCAAAGCATTGGCTCGCGCAGCCGTCAAGTTCGCCATGGCGGAAGGAGCGACACGCGGGGCTCAGCAAGCGGCGGGGAAAGACGCTGCTCCATGGGTCGGACTGGTAGTGAGTCTTCTCACCAAAGGACTTGCGGTGGCCTCGGAAGAGGCTGATAAGCGCAGTTGGCAGACGCTTCCGGATGAAGTTCACATCGCTCGCGCGTGGGTCGAGCCCGGGCAGTATACGGCTTCGGTACAGGTGGTCGGGCGAGGTAACAGTCCGACAACGGAGAGCGGGCGCACCCTCTCTCTGGCTCCGGGACAAACCGCAGTCATGATTCAACGGGTGATTCAATGAGGGTACCGGCCGGTCTAAGGCGTGTCGGTGTGTTGTCACTGGCCGTGCTGTTCATCGCAGGAATGGCCCTCTCTGGTTGCACGTGGTTTGGGGGGAAGTCGAAGCCGGCCTGGGTGGATGGAGCGACGGCTGAATTTTCTTCAAACCAATATCTGCTGGGGCAGGGTCAGGCCGCGAACAAGAGTGCGGCGACCGATCAGGCTTACGCCGCCGTCTCCAGAATTTTTAAGGCCGAGGTCGCGGCGCAGGCGAAGGACTGGGAATCATATCTCCTCGTCGAAAACCGGGGATCGACGAATACCGAACGACGGTTGACGCTCGATCAGGTGACGAACGTCTCTACCGATAAAGTCCTTGAGAACGTGAAGATTCTCGATGCCTGGTACGACCGGCATCAGGGGATGCATTATGTCTTGGCGGGGATGCATCGCGGCCAGGGCGAAGCGGCGATGATGGATAAGATGCGAGACCTGGATCAAATGATTGAGGCCGATCTGTTCGAAGCGCGGCAGACCACTGATAAGTTGACTAAAGTGCGAAACCTGCGGCGTGCCACAAGAAACCTGGTGATGCGTGACGCATTCAATGCAGATTTGCGCGTCATTCGTTCTTCCGGCCAGGGGACTCCGGCCGCGTATCGTGTGAATGAATTGTCGAATGAACTGGATCAGTTCCTCTCGACCAACCTGGTTATTGCGGTCGAGGTGACCGGGGATCATGCGGAGCCGATCCAGCGCTCCCTGGCTGAAGGATTGATTCGGGAAGGGTTGCATGTGACCGCTCAACGGGCCGGCAGCGAATTGCTGGTGCGTGGCACCGTGCGTGTCTGGCCTATCGATGTGCGCGATCCGCAATTCAAATATGTGCGGTGGTGCAGCGACTTCGATGTGGTGGAGTCCGCGACGCAGCGTGTGGTCGGCGCGGTCTCGCGCGGCGGGAAGGAAGGGCACCTGTCCGATCGTGAAGCCACCGCGAAAGCCCTACGGGTTATTCAACAAGAATTTTCCTCAGACCTTGCCAAAGCCATCGCATCTCATGTATTTGGAGAGGCGTCATTGCCGGCCCAGGCGTCATCACCGGCCGGGTGCCCGCGAGAATTCACACCGGCGAATCCGGCGTTACCGAGCCCCCGCCCATTTTAACGAGGAGGACACCAGCACTGTGACACAGTCTACAGAGAAATCGATGGGCCGCGCCCCACGGAGCCGCGGACGCGGGCTGACGAAGCCCGGAAGGAAGCTGTCAAGCCGGTTGGCAAAACGCAAGCT
>CAZXNN010000158.1:0-7236 GCA_964641915.1 uncultured Nitrospira sp.
CAGCACGTTCTCCGATGAACCGCTTTCGATCAATGCCCGGTTCAATCCATTTCCCAGCATGAGGACCGCCAGCAGGATCAGGCTGACCAGGGCCAGCCCCGCGATGGTCAGCCCTGCCGTGCTGCTCCGCACCCAGACGTTTCGAAGACTGTAGGCCAAGAGAAGTTTCATGGGTCAGGATCCTATCCGGCGTTATGCAAGTCCTCCGCGATCTTGTCGCGCAGGAGTGCAAGGATGGGAAATACCGCTGCGCAGACGGCGATGCACAGTGTGATGGACGCGCTCAACAGCAAGGTGCTCGGGTAGAGGGTCAGATGTTGGAAAAAGTTTCCCAGTTTTGCGGCGACGAGCACCCCATAGACATGCGAGGCGGGGATGGTGATGGCGATGCCCAGAGCCGCGCCTATGCCTCCAATGAGCAGCGCTTCTCCCGTGACCAATCCCGCCAGGTGGCTCGGCCGGAATCCGAGCGTTCGCAGTACAGCTAATTCTTTCGTGCGTTCGCGCACGGCCATCACGAGGGTGTTGGCGAGCACGAGCAGTGTGACGCCGTTGAGGATGATCGCCAGAAGCTTCAGTGCGCTGATAATGGCGCCGGACATGGCGACGAAGCCGGCTTGAAACGCTTGCTCGGTTTCCGTTCTGGTCTCCGAGGTGGAATTGGAAAATTCCGCATCCACCGTTCGGCTCACGCGGCCGGCAAGGGACGGATCGGCAATGCGGATGACGTACCAGCCGACCGTCCCGGCCCGATCGGGGTCTATTTGAAGCCGGCGCTCGTTCATGTAATCCCAGCGCAGGAGCATCCAGGTCTCATCCGTGGCGGCGTCGGCCCCGCGATAGATCCCGCGCACGACGAATTCCCAGTCTCCGGGATAGAGCGTCCCTTTGAGCGCAATGACATCTCCGACTTTCCACCCATAGAGAGCGGCCAGCCGGCGGCCAATCACGCAGCCGCGACGATCGCTCAGAAAGGCCTGGCGCTCATCCGCCGGTATCGACAGTTCGGTATGCAGGTCCAGAAACGAGGCCGGTTCGACGGCGAATTGAGGGAAAAATCCCTTGGCGTCCCGGTAGACTCCCCCGAACCAGTTGGCGTACGTGACACCGGTTACTCCATCCAGCCCAGCGATACGGTCTCGATAGGCGAGCGGAAGATGGATGGACAGCGAGGCGGCATGGCGAGTGATCAGTCTGTTCGGGACCGAAGCCTCAACTCCTGCATACCAGGCGCGGACCGTCGTGACGATGAGGTTGAAAGCGAGGATGACAGTGGCAATGCCGAGCGCAGTAAGAATGACGCGCAGGGGATGCCGCCGGAGATTGCGAACCATCAACGTCCCAAGCGTCATGAGCTTGTCACCGTTCCTTTATCGAAATGAAGAGTCTCTTGCGCATATTCGGCGGCCCGTGGATCGTGGGTCACCATGAGGATGGTCTTGTTGAGTTCCTGATGCAGCCGTGAGAGGAGCGCCATGACGGATTCGGCTGCGGTTCGATCGAGGTTTCCGGTGGGCTCATCGGCTAGTAAGATTGTGGGGTCGCTGACGATGGCGCGCGCGATTCCGACGCGTTGCTCCTGCCCCCCCGATAACTGACGGGGATAATGATGGATCCGGTCCTTCAATCCGACAAGACCGAGCGCCGCCTGAACATGCTTGACGCGTTCCTGCCGTGTCAGCGCGCTCAGCAGCAGCGGCAGTTCCACGTTCTCCGACGCGGTCAACACCGGAATGAGATTGTAGAACTGGAAGACGAAGCCGATGTGCCGTGCCCGCCATCGGGCGAGTTCCGATTCTCCCTGCTGGGAGACGGCCAGGCCGGCTGCGCGAATTGTTCCCTGAGTTGGGCGGTCCAGTCCGGCAACCAGATTGAGAATCGTGGTCTTGCCGGATCCGGATGGACCCATGATCGCAAGAAATCGCCCCGGCGGCACAGATAAACTGAAATCCTTGAGGACGAGGATCTCTTGATCCCCTCGAAAATAGGACTTGGAGACATGTTGAAATTCAACAACCGGGGAGGTCATAGCGTATGCTCCTCTCTCACTGGGGTACTTGGGTTCTGACGTTCATGCCGGTGAGCAGCGATGACGGCGGCGTAAGAATCACCTGCGACGACGCTGCCAAGCTTCCTCGCACTTCGCTGTCTCCCCCGCTCCTGGACACTTCTTCGACGGAGATTTCACGGGCGGTCCCGTTTTCGAGCACATAGAGGATGAGACCGCCGTTCTTCTGCACAAGTGAGGAGGAAGGAACAAAGAGCCGAGGCACTGTCGAATCGCCTGCTCGGGCGACCGGTATGAAAGAAACCTTGGCGCTCATTTCCGGGAGCACGCGCTCGTCACGCTCGACGAAGCGAACTTTCGCCAGCACCGTGCCCTTGGATCGGTCGGCCGTTGGCACGATTTGTTCGACCGTCGCGGGATAGTGTGTGCCCTGCAGTGCGTCCAGTGTGATATCGGCCGATTGGCCCTGCGCGATCTGCGAAATCGACGATTCCGAGATCTCCGTCTCGACCGCGAGCGAGGCCATATCCGCGATGAGCACCACCGCTCCGCGCGAATTGGCAGAACTGGCCATGGGAGCAACGATTTCGCCGATCTCGGCGAATTTCTTGATGACCGTGCCTTCGAACGGAGCCCGAATCAATGTGTTTTCCAGCATCACGTCGGCGGTTTGCACGTCGGCTTCCGCCGCCGTTATGGCGGCAGACGCAGATCGCACTGCCGCTTCTGCGCGCCGAAGACGTGTGGCTGTTGTGTCGAACTCGGCTTGTGAGATAAATTGATTGGGCAGTAAGGCCTCGGCTCGCGCGTAACTGAGCCGGGCGTCCCGTTGTTCGGCTTGGGCGTTTGTCAGCGCGGCTTTGGCGACGTCCAGGCGCGCCTGCACCTGGCGTTGAACGGCTTGGACGTCGTCTTGCTGAACCCTCGCAATAATGTCACCGGTTTTGACGCGACTGCCGACGGAAACGGCGAGATACTCCAGACGCCCGGTGCCTTTGGAGGCGACAGAGGCTTGTCTTTGTGCAACGACATATCCACTGGCGCTCAATGACGACGACGGCGTGGCGTTTCCGACGATCCGCACCGGAGCGGTATCAACTTCCGGCAAAGGAGAGAATTCCGTCAGAGCCCAGTAGAGCCCTGCCAGGCAGCCGCTGCTGAGGATGCTTGCGCCGACCCATCTGAGCCATGGCCTTGATTGACGAGGCTCTTGTGGAGACTCTTCCCGTGGCAAGGTGAGGACGGACACGTCTGCATCTCGAATCGGCGGAGCGGTCATGAAGGTTCCCTTGCCGGAATGGGGCGTGGTTTGAGAGGGGGCCGGCAGCGCTCCGATCGAAACTGGATCGGGGATTGGCCGGTCGCGCGCTTAAAGAAATGACTGAATGCAAACTGATCGCAGAACCCGATGGCCGTCGCAATTTCAGCCAGGCTCTTGTCTGTGGTGTGCAGCAAGCGGCTGGCGGTTTCAAGCCGGCGGCGCTTGAGATGCGCAGAGAACGATTCGCCCATCGTGCTGTGGAATAGGTCGGAGCAATACTTTTCTGAATATCCGAGAAACTGCGACAAGAGTTTGAGGGTCAATCCCTTGTGGAGATTTGCAGTCATGAACTCGTGAATGCGCGTTGAAAGAGGCGCCTGAGGGGAAGCGGTGCTCTCTTCCTCCGGACGGAAGACATGTGCCAAGTTGAAAAGGTTGCTCGCCACCTCCAGGAATTCTCGCTCCGATTTCACCTGGGCCAGTCGATCGGCCCAATGGGGGGCATAGCGGCTCAGCTCTGCTGTGAGCCTGTGAATGCGTCCAGCAAGCATGATTGGTTGTGCAGGCTTGGTCATCTGTGAAGCGAATCCCATTCCACTGCGGCCTGTCAGCGAGGCTGCGCCGGCATGACAAAAATAATGATGTTGCATGATATCGGGCTCTGGACTAATGTCCTCTGGCCTTTCCACACGCATTCGTGTGGCGTGATCGAACAAACGTGACTAAGACTCCCGGGGCGGCGTTCCGCGAATCAACTCAATCGGAACGTACACCAGGCGGCGGCACCGCTTGCATTTGATTTCCAAGCCTCTCCCCGTCCATCGGGCAATCAGTTGTCCGCATGTGCAGCGAAGGCTCCCGTCATGAGGTTGTTGTCGGTCCTGTCTATCCATCTGTGCACACTCCTGACCCGAGATCAAAGTCATTGCTCCATAAAAAAGCCCATGGCCACTGTGTGACCATGGGCTCTGGACTCGGTGTCCTTTGGCCTCGTCTTCCTGGTTCACTGACCGGGAAGACGTATGTAAATGAGGGCGGGGGGCCCCAGGAGGACTGAGGGCCCCCGCCTGTGAAGTGGGAGGTCATGGCTCCCACTCCGCTGCCGGCGCGTGGAGAGCGCCGGCTGGTTCATTCATTTGTCTCCTATGTTTCCAGGTTATTCATAGTCTTCGTTCAACGCTCTGAGAAACGCGGCGAGAGGCGCCACATCCTGGTCGTTCAAGCGGATGCCGCCGAGTTCCCGGTCTCCGTTCCGCAGACGGCCAGCGCGTTCAAAACTCGACGAGTCTCGATAAAAGTTGACGATCTGCTCGAGCGTATCGAATTGCCCGTTATGCATGTAGGGCGCTGAATGTCCCAGGTCTCGAAGGCCGGGTGTTTTGAAGACGGCAATGCTGGCAGGCAGAAGGGCCTGTGCGCTGCATCGCCCGGCGAATGGCGCGCTTTCGATGATGCGATCGAAGGAGTCATCCGTCTGGCCTGAGAGGAGGCTGTGTCCCGGTAGGCCATTGCTGAGGTTCTCCGTGCACAGAATGCGTCTGATACGCCGCTGAGAGTCCGGGAAATCCGGATTGGCAAAGACGTTCCAGACACCGAGGTCGGTTAGGCCCGGATGGCCTGCCGATGGAATTTCTCTGAAAGGGCCCAGGGCGTGCGGATGTTGCTCGGTGGCTGGCAGATACTGATCATAGGCGGCGTTACGTTCGCGAAGGTCCGGGATCCGGAGTCGCGTGAACGATCCTGTTCCGTGAATACCGTCATATTCCGCTTGAGTTGTGCCGGTATTGTGTAACCGAAAATCCGTAAAGGTCGGCGCCTGATGGCAGGCGATGCAATTTCCTGTGTTTCCACGTCTGAGACTCTCAGAAACGAACGGAGTTCGAGCAGGCTCAGCGAAAAAGACCTTCAACCCCTGGAGTTCTTCCCTCCCAAATCTGAAAGGTTGGTCGTGAAATTGAAATGTGCCATCTTCGGTGGCGGGGTTCCGTTTGACGAACTTCAGATGCCGGTGGTGCCGACGGTGCTTCTTGTGGGGACTGTGGGAGACCCAAGACAGTCGGCCGCCATGTTCCAACCGTTCGATCGACGCCAGCAGCCGCCGGCTGTATTCTAAGGGGCTCTCCTGAGGCGCCGGCTTTCGGGGCAGGCCGTTCCTCTCCAGGAATACGTCGTAAGGAGAGAGATTAAAGGAGCCGCTCTCGTCTTGTGAAAAAACCAGGCCTTCGGTATAGGCGCTGACCAGGTTCGCCACTGCGTGGAAGATATCCGTGTCCGACGCGGTGCCCACGTTCAGGCGGAAGGCTTCAGGAAGGCGAAGCTCTTCGGGAATCGATGGGTCGGTTCCTTTCAGAATGACCGCGTACGGTAACCCGCCGAAATCTTGCGCCAGCGATCCTGTGCCATCGTCTCCTCGGACCACACGCGCGAGATGGGCGATGGCCTGTGCCTGTTCGCCGGGCAGCCAGCCGAAATTGCGTCCGGTGAAGGTGGCTTGGACCAACCCCGCCGTTGTCGCGAACTCGGCATCGAAATGCAGCAGGAGGCCGCCGCTGCGCGGGAGTGTCGCATTCACCAGCGCCGGCGAATTGCGTGGAGCCGTGATCGCTCCGTCTGTGCGGGCCGGTACCGGGCTGCGGCGGGCAAAATCAGCATAGGTCCGCATCGTGCCGCCTGCCGTCTCGACATGCTCATCGACCAAATGGCAGGCCCGGCAATTCATCGACAGCCCTGCGAACGGACCGGGCAGCGGCTCTCCGATGGTGACCGTCTTGTCCATGACCGGATCGCCGGCAGGCAACGGATCGTTGACCCCTGCGCCGCTTGTGAGGAACTGATGAAAAAACTGAGCGAATCTCGTTTCAAGGAACAGCCGCTCGCCGATGGTGATCTCAGGCGGATCTGCGGCGGCCTCCTGGGCCTGAGCAACGGACGGTGTCGACTCCGTTCCGATCAGGAAAGCAAGGAAGGCGGCGGTGAGCAACTTGTGGACGGTGCGACGATGTGCATGGACCATGACAAACCTCCATTGTGTTACAACCACGATGCTCCGAGGAAATAGAACCGGCCTCCGTTAACGATGAACCGGAATGGGCGGAGGGCCTCAGGACGATCTGAGGGCCTCCACCTGTGAAGTGGGAGGTCAGGGTTCCCACTTCGTTGCCGGGGCGTGGAGCGCGCCGGCTGGTCATTGATCACACTCCGCTGCGGTCATCGTCGAACTTCTGATGCTCAAGGCAGCTTGTTACCGCCGCCACGATTGTCGGATCGAATTGGGTGCCGGCGGCTACGCGAAGAATGCGCGAGGCGATGAGGTCGCGCAGGGCCTTGTCGCTGGCTTCCGGGACTTGGATGGCGTCGTATGCGTCGGCGACCGAGAGAATTCGTGCGCCAAGAGGGATAAAGGGCCCTCTGATGCCGAAGGGGTAGCCGGTGCCATCCCAGCGTTCATGGTGATGCGCGACAAGAATCGCCGCCTCCTGCAAGAACGCATAGGGTTCTAAGAGCGCCGCGCCGGTCCGGCAGTGATTTTGGACGGCCACGTAGGTGTCCGGTTCGAGGGAGGCTGCGCTGTCCATAAGCCCGGGCGGCAGCATCAGAAGCCCGATGTCATGCAGATAGGCCGCCAGCGTGAGGTGATGCAAGTCGGCCGATGGCAGATCGATCTCTCGTCCGATTGCTCTGGCGATCCTTGCGGTACGCCGTCCGTGCCCCGCTTGCCAAGGAAGCGCGCGATCAAGCTCCTTCGTCACCTGGCGCACCAGGATGCGTTCGACATCCCGGCATGTTGCGATGGGCAGGCGGAGGCGGTCGATTTTGTCCAGTTCCCGTTGAATGGCCAGGATGCCGGGGTGAATCCGGTCGGGACTCTCGATATGCATGATGTCTCCTTTCTCAATAAACACAAAGCCCAAGACCACTTGCGTGATCTTGGGCTCTGGGTGAAAACCTCTGGCCGTACTATACTGTC
>CAZXNN010000159.1:0-7146 GCA_964641915.1 uncultured Nitrospira sp.
GAGCCCGAGCACATAGAGTTCCGCCTCCGGATCGCCGAATCCGGGAATCGGCTTTCCCCAATAGGTCCAGTCTCGATACTGTCGGCGCTTGGTCTGTGCCACGGTCTCCCGGTAGGTCACCAGGCGGGGACAGGCGGTGCAATCGACGATTGCGTGATTCAACACAGTGAGGGAATGCATGGTCGAGTCCTCTATCACGAGCGAGAAGTCATTCGTGCTTGCCGGGGTTTTGGCTTGCTGCTAGCATGACCTGAATTAACGTTCATTAGTTTAAGAATAACAGAGGAGTACCTCGGATGGCAGAGCGTGGTGCGCGAATCGGATATTGGGTCCTTACAGGTCTTCTCACTGTGGGAGCGAGCCAGGCTTTGGCCGAGCCTGCCCCGGATCATCCGGAGGGCAGGGATGCCGCGAAATCAGAATCAGGTTTCCGCGATCTCATCCTACCTGAACCGCTGGACGGCCAGCCCGAGCCAGAAGATCGGCTGGTCATTCTTCCGGAGATCAAGCGGGAAGGCGAACGGTACTTCCTGAGTTCATTCAAATTGCCGGACAAGATTACTTTCGGCGGGGTCCCGGTTCCGCTGGACAATTGGCAGGTCAGGGAACGCATTGAATACGAATTCTATCAATTTCTTGAAGATCAGGGAGAAAGCATCATCCTGGCGAAGCGCACCGGGCGGTGTTTCCCGCCGGCCGAAAAACAGTTGGCCGAAGCTGGGCTCCCGGACGATCTGAAGTACATGCTGCTGGTCGAGAGCAAATGCATTGCCGCCGCCTATTCCAAGGCCAAGGCCTCCGGCCCCTGGCAATTCATTCCCTCCACCGGGAAGCGGTATCGTCTCAAAAGTGATTCGGTGCGCGATGAACGCCGCAACCTCGAAATGTCGACCGAGGCCGCAGTCAAGTACCTGAAGTATCTCAAGGACTTCCAACAGAACGATTGGTTCCTGGCGATGGCGTCATACAATGCTGGCGAAGAACGGGTGCGCAAGCTTCTCAAGGAGCAGAAGATCACGGACTACTGGAGAATGAGCGGTCCGCGTGAAACCATGCGCTATGTGCCCCGGATCATTGCCGCGAAAGAGATTTATTCGCAGCCTGAAAAGTATTTGGGATTGAGCAAAAAAGACCTCTATGTGCCGTTAGAAACCGAGACCGTTACCGTCAATGTGAAAGAGTCGCAACGGGCCTTGACATCGATTGCCGAGGAGTACGGGACCTATTTTCTTGAATTGAAGATGCTGAACCCTGAGTTTAAGAAAGACGTCCTTCCGCAGGGCATCTACCAGATCAGAGTTCCGCGACAAACCTGTCCGAGCCGCTGTTTTAAACAGGCGAAGACTCCGTAGGCCCCATGCCGCTTATGCTACCGGCATCTCCCGCCCGATCTATCCTTCGTCGTGTGATCGGAGCGGGGTTGCGGGCGGCCGATCCCGCTCATGCGCTGCTCAACCGCGTCCATCGAACCGGCCATCGCTTACAAGTGGGCCGCCGCACATATGATCTGCGATCATTCGATCGGGTCGTCGTGGTCGGGGCAGGCAAAGCCTCAGCACGAATGGCGCAAGCCCTTGAGCGGGTCCTCGGCGCGTATCTCGACAGCGGGCTCATTGTCGTCAAAACCGGCCATCGCCTGCCCACCAAACGCATCACTGTGATCGAAGCCGGTCATCCGGTCCCTGATCGAGCCGGACTGAAAGCGGCTAAACGACTGCGTGCCCGAGTGTCGGAGGTAGGCGCCTGCGACCTCCTCATTGTGCTGCTCTCTGGCGGGGCATCCAGTTTGGTTCCTGCTCCGGTCGAGGGGGTCAGCCTTGCCGAGAAACGGACGATTACGCAATTACTCCTGAGAAGCGGGGCGACGATTCAAGAGATCAACGTGGTCAGAAAGCATCTCTCGACGATCAAGGGGGGACGCCTTGCCGAAGCCACCAATGCACGGATTGTGACGTTGATTCTCTCGGATGTGATCGGAGATGAACTGACGGCCATCGGTTCCGGTCCGACGGCGCCCGACCCTTCGACCTATCGCGAGGCGATCGCGATCATGAAGCGGCGACGAATCTGGACGACGGCGCCGGCGTCGATTCGACGACATCTCCAGCGCGGCGATCGTGGCGAGATCGGTGAAACGCCGAAGCCGGGTACGGCGCGATTCCGGCGAGTGCAACATGAGATCATCGGGAATAATGCGATGGCGCTCGGCGCCGCCGCGCAAGCGGCTCAACATGCGGGTCTGCGAACCGTACTGTTTTCGACGCCCCTTGTCGGCGAAGCCTCCAGAGCCGGAACGACATTCGCGTCACTCACAGAACGCTTGTCTGAGGGGAAGGGAATCGTCCGGCGGCCCTATTGTATTGTGGCCGGCGGGGAAACAACCGTCACAGTCACAGGGCGCGGCAAGGGTGGTCGTGCACAGGAGTTCGCTGCCGCAGCGGCCTGTGCGATCGCCGGTCTTCACAACGTCTGGGTTGCTGCCGTCGGGACCGATGGGACCGACGGTCCGACCGAGGTGGCTGGTGCGGTGGTGTCCGGGGCCACTTTGGGAAAGACGAAAATAAAAGGGGTGAATCTTCGTCGCGCACTCGCGCGGCACGATACCTATCCAGCCCTTCACGCACTCAAGAGTCACATTGTCACGGGACCTACCGGCACCAACGTGAACGATCTTTACCTTCTGCTCGCACTCTAGTTAGTATCTGAGCCATGCCGTCCTCGCTGATCCTGTCGCTCAAAGACTGCACCGATCGCCGCTTCGTTGGCGGGAAAGCAGCGGGATTAGCACGCCTGCTCGCCGAAGGGTTTCCTGTTCCTCCCGGGCTCTGTCTCACCGTCGAAGCGTACCGCCAATTCTTGCGTGATCAAGGAATGGATCCTGCGGCGCTCTGGAGGCAGGTACAGGTTGCCAAGGGAGCCGCCCGCGCAGCAGTCCTTCAAGACTGCCGTAGGCGAATTCAGCAAGACCGCCTCTCTGGCGAGTGTCTGTCAGAACTGCAGCGGCATCTCCGGGCAATGCAGCGGCCGGTTGAACAGCTCTGGGCTGTGCGATCTTCTGCTACGAATGAGGACGAGGCTCACGCCAGCTTTGCGGGGCTGTACCACACAGAGCTGGGAGTCGCCGGAGAGCAGTTGGGGCCCAGTGTGCAGACGGTCTGGGCGTCGCTGTGGGACGAGCCCCTGGCGACCTACTACGAGCGGATCGGGTGGAGCGATCGCCCGCCGGCGATGGCAGTGGTGATTCAGCCGGTTCTCGAAGCTCGGGCTGCCGGCGTGCTCTATACGATTCATCCTGTCACGGGGCGTGACGATCAGGTCGTGGCGAATGTAGTGCCGGGTCTGGCGGCGGGTCTCGTCGGCGGCACGATGATTCCGGATCAGTTCACGCTGCACTGGGACGCCTCGACGGCACGCGCCGGCGTATGTGAACGGGTGATTGCGAAAAAGGATCGTGCCATGAGGCTGGGGGCAGCCGGCGTATTTGATCGGGAACTCGCGCCATCCGAGCGTGAGCGGTCGTCGGTCACGGACGAAGAGCTTGAGGCGCTGGTGCAACTGGGGAAGCGAGTGGAGGCGGCGCTGCATCAGCCGGTCGACATTGAATGGGCCCTGGACCGGCAGGGACTCTGGCTCTTGCAGGCCCGTCCAATCACCGTGGTGACGACACAGCCTTCGCGCCTCGACGATGGCTGTGAATGGTCCCGCACCAATTTCAAAGAGACGATGCCGGATGTGCCCAGCCCGCTCGGGATCTCGTTTCTCGAACAGTTTATGGATCTGTTTCTGATGGGGCCGTACCGACGGCTGGGTTGTCAGATTCCTCCCGGTATGTCATCCGTTCGCATCTATCGGGGCCGCCCGTACCTCAATGTGAGCCTGATGCATGCGTTGATCGAACAGCTGCGAGGCGACACGTCGACGCTTGCGGAGCATATGGGCGGACATACGGTTTCCCAGCCTCTCCCGATCCAACAACTCAGTCCCGGGGCCTTGCTACGGGCGGGATTGTTGGTCGCCTGGTGGATCCGCCAGGCCTCTCGTCAGTCGGAGCGTTGGTTTGCCGACATGAAGCGGATGGGGCTGGAGAATCATCGCGCGGCAGTGCAGGCGCTGACGCTGGCCCAAGTCCGTGAACGGATCCAGGCATTGAACGAGGAGTTTCTTCGCCGTGAAATGACGTTCGGCATTGCCGGCGGTGTGACGCAATGCCTGCAGGCGCTGGGGTTCCTGTTGCCGCGATGGCTGGGAGAGGACTGGCGTGGGTTGCTCAACGCGGCACTCCAGGGGCAGGCCCAAGCCATCAGTGCACAGCAGATCGTCAGCCTGGCGGCATTGGTCGAGGTGGCGCGTCGTGACGAATCCGTGCGACGCGTGTTCGAAAGTGCGGAGTGGGACGGGCGGGTCGCGGGTCAGAGGCTCCGCGGGACCCGTTTCTACGATCTGTTCGAACAGTACTTGCTCGACTATGGGCATCGGGGACTGGGGGAGTCCGATATTATGTCCCCGCGATTTTCGGATCAACCGGAAATCGTGCTGGACGTGCTACGGCATCAGGTCACTGCCCTGACGGCGCAATCGCCGGCTGATATTACGGCGCGGCAGCGGAGGATACGTGAGCAGGGCTGCGCGGACATTCGCGCTCGGTGCGGCCGGCTTCGTTGGACGGTCTTTTCCTGGTGGTACCGGCGGCTCTGCCGGTTCTACGCGCTTCGGGAAGCCAATCGACACCATTTGATGTACTACGCGGGGGCGACGCGCCGGCTGTTATTACGCGCCGGCGCATTGCTGACGGAGCGGGGCCTGTTGGATCAGGCGGAAGATGTCTTCTTTATCCGCGTGGAAGAACAGTCACCGTTGCTCAGTCTCGAGGCTCGTGATTGGCGGGCCTTGGTGGCGTCGCGCAAACAGGCGCGTGTTCGCGATCTTCAGCTGGCGGCCCCCGATCAGTTGATCGACGGAGCGAAAGAGGTCTCGGCAGAACTTGCGCCGCAGGCAGCAGGGTGGCGGGGGGTGCCGATCAGTGCCGGTGCTGCAAGGGGCCCGGCCCGAATAATCCGAACGGTAGAGGATTGGAAGAGAGTGGTTCCCGGCGACATCCTTGTTAGTCCTGTGATCGACCCAGGGATGGCGCCGTTGTTCGGGATTGCCGCGGGACTGGTCGTCGAGATGGGCGGAACGTTGTCGCACGGTGCGATCATCGCACGTGAATATGGATTGCCGGCGGTGGCGAACATCCCGGGGATCACGGCCTCAGTGCGCGATGGGGAGATCATCGAGCTTGATGCGGCCGCTGGTACTGTGCAACGGCCGCGGCCATCTCAGGATCGTTCTCTCGAGTGACGGTGGTCCCTGATAACGAACGGCTCGCGTGCAGGAGCTACCAGAGGCTGACAACGCTAGGGCCGAATGACATCGGGACTTTTCGCTGCTTGACCTTTTTTGACGTATCTCGTACGCTTCCAAAATTCTCCAGGCCGTACTGTATTACCCAATAGATTCTCTGCCCGTGAGGATGCCGCGCGTCAGAAGACGGAGAGGATGGCGTAATGGATGTGACCGGCATATTGCTGGGGATTGTCATCGGTCTCGTTCCTGGCGCGCTCGTCGGTTGGTTTCTTGGCGTGGGTCGGCTCTCCCGGCAATTACAGCAGCACACGGTCGAACTCAGTGCACGGGCGGAGCGGGCCGAATCGCTTGAGGCGGAGTTGCGTCGCCAGCTGGAGCAGGATCGCCTGGAAGGGGTACAGCTTCGGGCAGACCTGGCGACCGCCCAGCAAGCGCGGGCCTCAGCCGAAGTGCGGACCGAAGAAGCGCTGAAACACGTCGCCGATCAAAAGCAACTCGTCGATCAATCCCGCCAGCAGCTCCTCGAATCGTTCCAAGCCTTGTCGAACGACGCGCTCACCAAAAACAATCAGGCCTTCTTGAATCTGGCTCGCGTGTCGTTCGAAACGCTCCAGGCCAAAGCCGAGGGCGAACTGTCGCAACGGCAACAGGCGATCGACGGACTTGTGAAGCCGCTCCATGATTCGTTGCAGCGCTACGATGAGCAAATGCGGCTACTCGAACAATCGCGTCAATCGGCTTATGGCGGGTTGGATCAGCACCTGAAATCGCTGGCGGAGTCCCATCAACGTCTCCAGCAGGAGACCGGCAACCTGGTCAAGGCCCTCCGCGCGCCGACGGTCCGCGGTCAGTGGGGTGAAATTACGCTGAAGCGGGTAGCTGAGTTGGCGGGGATGGTCGATCATTGCGATTTCTTCGAACAGGAAAGCGTCACCGGCGAGGATCGGCGGTTCCGTC
Source organism: uncultured Nitrospira sp. (assembly GCA_964641915.1). Taxonomy (GTDB): domain Bacteria; phylum Nitrospirota; class Nitrospiria; order Nitrospirales; family Nitrospiraceae; genus Nitrospira_D. Next base: position 6,304 of record CAZXNN010000159.1, read on the forward strand.
CCGACATGGTCGTGCGGCTGCCGGGCGGACGGCAGATCATCGTCGATGCGAAGACGGTCCTGGCGGCCTACCTGGATGCCCATGAAGCTCCGGACGATCAGCGTCGGATCGAAGCCTTGCGCCGGCATGCCGCGCAGGTCCGCAGCCGGATGGACGAGTTGTCGTTGAAGGCCTACTGGACGCAATTTGAGCGGGTTCCTGAGTTTGTGGTGCTCTTCCTTCCCGGAGAGCAATTCCTTGGCGCGGCGCTGGATCATGATCCGCGTTTGATCGAAGAAGGGTTTACGCGCGGGGTGGTGCTCGCCACGCCCACGACATTAATCGCGCTATTGCGGGCCGTGGGGTATGGCTGGCGACAGGAGCAGATGAATGCCCATGCCGAAGAAGCCGGCCGGCTCGGCAAAGATCTCTACGAGCGCATGGCGGTGCTGGCTGAACATGTGAATGATGTCGGACAGGCGTTAGGCAAGAGCGTGTCGGCCTACAATCGAGCGGTGGGTTCGTTGGAAACGAGAATTCTTCCGGCGGCGCGCCGATTCAAAGAGCTTGGGGTCGCGTCTGAAAAAGAGATCCCGCAGTTGGAACCGGCTGAGCTGGTGCCGCGCCGGACATTGCCTTTTGACGGTGAGTAAGGAGTACGCATGACGGATGAGCAGTCGATGGTCGAAGAGTTCCATAAGAAATTCGATATTCTTGTGCAAGCCAGCCCGACCGACGCCAGCGAGGAGACAAAACGTCTCCGTATCCGTCTCATTCAGGAAGAGTTCGATGAACTCAAAGAGTCTATGGCTGAGGGCAATCTGGCCGCACTAGCCAAGGAAATGGCGGATCTGCTGTTTGCCT
>CAZXNN010000160.1:0-7142 GCA_964641915.1 uncultured Nitrospira sp.
CTTGTGGCTGTGGACGAATTCGATCGGATCTTCGACCGTGATGATGTGCCCTTGGTGAATGGAGTTCCGATGGTCGATCATGGCCGCGAGCGAGGTTGATTTACCGGATCCGGTGGCGCCGACGACGAGCACAAGCCCGCGCTTTGTCATGGCGATGTCTTTGATGATCGGCGGGAGTTGCAGCTGATCGACGGATTGAATCTCCGCTTTAATCAGGCGGAAGACGAGGCCGACATTGCCCCTCTGTCGGAAGATATTCACGCGGAACCGGCCAAGCTCTTTGTAGTAGAGCGCCAGGTTCATCTCCATTTTCTCTTCGAATTCTCCCCGCTGCTGCCCGCGCATGAGCGCGAGAGCGAGGGCTTCGAGCTGCTCGTTGCTGAACGGAGGCGCGTCCGTTTGTTGCGTGGATCCGTGGATGCGATAGATCGGGGGCGCGTCGACTGTGAGATAGAGGTCGGACGCTTCCTGGTCGACCATCACTTTTAAGAGGCTGCGGATATCCATGCCTGTCTCCGTGGTCCTGCTGTGGTTATGCGGCTCCGCTGAGTGAAGCGGTTGATCCGAAGAGGTTCGGATTCATGCTGCGTGATTGCGCTTCGGCTTTTGTGACGACGCCACGCGTTGCCAGTTCGAGTAATGCCATGTCCATCGTCTGCATGCCGTCTTTCTGACTGGCCTGCATGATGCCGGGGATTTGATGGAGCTTGGCTTCACGGATCAGATTGCGGACAGCGGTGGTTGCAACCATGATCTCTAGTGCCGCCACACGTCCTCCCGACTTTTTCTTGAGCAGCGTCTGGGTGATGACGGCTTCCAGTGCTTCTGATAACTGCGTCCGGATTTGCGCCTGTTGTGCCGGCGGAAAGGCGTCGATGATACGATCGATGGTTTTGGGCGCACTTGATGTGTGGAGGGTGCCGAAGACCAGGTGTCCGGTTTCTGCCGCAGTCAGTGCGAGTTGAATCGTATCCAGGTCGCGCATTTCTCCCACGAGTACGATGTCAGGGTCTTCGCGAAGCGCGGACTTGAGGGCGTTGGCAAAGGACAGTGTGTGCACGCCCAGCTCCCGTTGGTTCACAAGACATTTTTTCGACTTGTGGACGAACTCGATTGGGTCCTCGATCGTGATGATGTGGCCTTCGAAGGTATTGTTCAAATAATCGACCATGGCGGCGAGCGTCGTCGACTTACCGGACCCGGTAGGCCCGGTCACGAGAATGAGCCCTTTTTCCTTGTCGCACAGTTGACGCAAGGTCGGCGGCATGCCGAGCTTCTCAAGCGGAAGAATTTCTGTGGGGATGTTTCGGAAGACCGCCCCGAGTCCGCGCTGCTGCACAAAGACGTTCACGCGGAAGCGGGCGATATCGCCAAGCTCGAACGAGAAGTCGCATTCCCGGTGTTCTTCAAAGTTTTTCCGTTGGGTATCCGTCATCATGTCGTAGATCAGTGCATGCGTCTCATCCGGTGTCAGGGCCGGATGATCCAATTTCTTGAGGTCGCCATGAATACGAATCATCGGAGGCTCGCCTGAGCTGATATGACAATCAGACGCGCCCTCTTTGACTGAAAAAGTCAGGAGTTTGGAAATATCCATGGGTATGACTCCGTAGTAAGACTGGTCGTCGATCGTGGCTCGCCATTGCGATCAGCGTGGCGGTTTTCCTGATGAATGACTTGTGAGCATCATGCCATAGCAAGACGGGAAAGCAAGAAATTCGCGGGATGATGCGGAGCCGGTTGATCGGCTAGATCAGCTGTGTGGATTGTCCGGCACGTTCAAAGGCGGAAAGCGCGAACTCAATCTGTTCGGGAGAATGTTCAGCAGTGATGGTCACGCGAATACGGCTGGATCCATCGGGGACGGTCGGTGGGCGGATCGCCGGCGCGTAGACTCCTTGAGCTAGCAGTTGTTCGGCAAAGGTGAGCGCTTTCTCGGGGCGGCCGATCAGGACGGGGAGGATGGGGCTGGCGGATTCGGTGAGATGAAATCCGAGACGAGTCAGGCCAGCGAACAGATGGTCGCGATTGCGCCACAGCCGAGCGCGGCGTGACGGATCTTGCTGGAGGACGGTCAGCGCGGCGCAAGCCGCTGCAGCCGAAGCAGGCGGCGGGGCGGTTGTAAACATGAAGGGGCGGCTGGTGTTCACCAGGTGTTGGATCATGTCCGTAGGGCCGGCGAGATAGGCGCCGCTGCTGCCAAGTGCCTTGCCGAGGGTGCCCATGTGAAACGGAATCCGGCCCTCGACTCCGAAATGCTCGAGTGTGCCCCGGCCCGATTGGCCCATCACCCCGGTGCCGTGGGCATCATCCACGTAGAGCGTTGCACCGAATCGTTCGGCCAGAGTTGCCAGTTCAGGAAGCGGGGCCAGATCGCCGTCCATGCTGAATAGCCCGTCCGTCACGATGAGCACTGGGCGCCCAGGGGGTGTCCGTTTGAGGAGGGACTCAAGGTGATTCAGATCTCGGTGTCTATAGACCCGCAGGTCAGCGCGACTGAGGCGCGCGCCATCGATGAGGCTGGCGTGACAGAGTCGATCAGCGAAGATCTGCCCGCCTCGTGCGATGAGTGATGGGATGATGCCCAAATTCGCAAGGTACCCCGACCCATACACTAGCGCCGAGGGGGTCTGTTTAAAGGTGGCAAGAGCCTGTTCCAGCTCTGTATGAGGAGGGAGTGTGCCGCAGACTAATCGGGCTGCTCCGGCACCTGCTCCGTACTGCGTAGTTGCCTGGATGGCGGCTTGAATGACGTCAGGGTGGGTAGCGAGGCCCAGGTAGTCGTTGGAAGCCAGCAGGATGACTGTGCGCCCCGCGAGCTGAATGGTTGGCCCAGTCGCAGAGCCGAGAGTGTGAAGGCGTCGAGTTAGCGATTGGTGATCCAGCTGTCGGAGGCGGCTCTGAAACATAGGGGATTCTCTGTGCGTATGCAGGTACCCGTGGCTTGTGAGTCGCGCCAGGATGAGTTACGTTGACAAGATAAATCAATCCCTAGTATAAGGCCCAGGTTCGTTCGAAATAAAATTGCAGTTCGCCAGGATATCTTATGACCTATCGTATTAAAGTTCCACCGCGGACTTTGCCGGTTGACGAGGCGCATCTGGTCAGCAATCTCGAGCATTGGCTGGAGGGCGTGCGCGTCTATCGCGGCCCGTTGCTCGTGGGCGCCGCGATTCTACTGCTTGCTGCTGGCATCGTCGGTGGTGTGCTGTGGTACGACAGTCAGACCGCCAATAAAGCGCAAGATCTTGAACGGGAAGCCACGCTTCACTACTTCACGCGTCCAGCAGACGACCCCAAAAAGGCGGATACGAATCTCAAGGAAGCGGTAGCGCTCTATAGGAGAATTGTTGAGGAATATCCCCGGACATCGACTGCTCCGCTTGCGGCGTTCCATCTTGGGAATGCGCTGGTTCAAGCCAATGAGTTGGACGCGGCTATTGAAGCATATAAACGATTTGTTCTGATGTACGGATCGAATGCGTCGCTGCTGGGTTTGGTTCAGCAGCGTTTAGGTTATACATATCTTTTAAAAGGAGATCGCGATCAGGCAGCCAAGGCCTATTCGGCGGTGCTGGATATTCCTGGTGCGTTGAATCGGGATCATGCACTGTTTGAGTTGGCTCGGCTGGAAGAGAGTTTGTCGCGGCCTGAAGGTGCACTCGCGCATTATCAGGATTTGATGAAAAACTATCCGAATTCCCCGTTGGCAAACGAAGCCGCAGTGCGACTCAAGGTGCTTGAAGCGAAGAAGTCGCCGGATCCCGCCCCTGCTTCTCCCGCGCCGGTCACTCCTAAGAAACCATAACACGCCAGCTTGCGCGGTACTGCTGCTTCAGGTCTAAGCCTGAAGCAAGGGTATGGTATTAGCGTGCGATGATCAAGAATTCCCCGGCCTTGATAACGGGGCTGGTCAGGTTGTTTTTCGCCTTTAGCGTTTTCATGGGGACGCGGAAACGCTTGGAGACTTTCTCGAGTGTGTCCCCTCCGCGTACGCGATACCATCGCCCGCTATCGGTTTTGACGCGTTGTACTTTGACTGCCGGGAGCGGAGGAAATTTATATGAAGGAACACGATCAAGAAGCTGGACCACTTTCGTGCTGGTTCCCACCGGGACTTTGAGGTGGTAAGCCGATTCCCCGGGCGGCGTGGCGTCGCGTCGAAGTTCCGGGTTCAGAAGGCGGAGTTCTTCATAGGGAATCCCAGTCGTATTGGCGATCGCATGGAAATGGAGCGGACGATTCACCACCACTTCTTCAAACTGATGGGGCGCAACAGGATTCTGTGGGAACCCGTATTGATCGGGATTTCTTGCGATAACGGTGGCGGCCATGATGCGGGGTACGTATTGCTTCGTTTCGGTGCGGATCAATTTAGTTTTCGAGATGTCAGAGAAGGTTTCCCCTTGAACCTTATGGAGTGCCCGCATGACTTTGCCTTCACCGGCATTGTAGGCCGCCATGGCGAGAGGCCAGGCTCCGAAGAGGTCGTAGAGGTCGCGGAGGTAGCGAGCAGCTGCGACGGTTGACTTGATCGGGTCGCGGCGTTCATCCACGTAATTGTCGATGCGGAGGCCATAGACCTTTCCTGTGCCTTTCATGAATTGCCACGGCCCGGTCGCTTTCGCGCGCGAGAAAGCGTAGGGATTGAAGCCGCTTTCGACTAGGGACAGATAGACCAGATCGCTGGGAATATTGAATTCTGAGAAAATCTTTTCAACCAGCGGTTGATAGCGGCTGAGTCGTATGAGCCATTGTTCAAAGCGAGATCGGATCGATGTGTTGAAGAAGCGAATATGACTCTGCACGGTGGGGTCGATCACGATGGGAATATTGTAGACGGTCCCGCCATTAGCGGATTGGATGGGGCTTGGGAATGGCACCACCGAGTTTGCCGGATCTTGCGATGCAGCTCCGATGGCCGTGCCTGAATCCTGCACGGGTTCGGTCAGCTCTGGAGGGAGAGTGGTCAATTCAGGTTCGAGAGGAACCAGGTTGGCATCCGGTTCGTCGTCTTCTTCCGGGGTATTCACATCGGCGGTCACGTCCGGGGACGGAGCTTCGGCAAAACTGTCCTCGACGGGGACCAAGAAGATTCCGATGGTAAGGATGCAGAGTGCGAAAAATGGCATAAAGACATGTCGCAGATTCAAAATGGACCTCAAGTTCTGGTGAAATACTCTTTTCTTTGATTAGACTATCGATCAGTCTGTGTGTTGTCAAGAAATTGAATGGGTTAGAGCTCCCTTCTTTTGAGGCGGACTCTTTGTCCATAGCGTCGTTGGCGGCACGAGTCTGTATTTCTGTATTGTTGGGAGATGTGATGAGATATGAGGCAAAACATCCAGCGATTTTGAGCTCTTGTGGCCTCCATTTCTTGACAGTCTTGTGGCGCTAGTGGTAGCGTACCGCCTCTTTTCTAGTCGCATCCCCACCGGGTGATATTGAAGGAGGATCGGTCAATGTTGAAGCGGTATTTGTTGGCTCCGGGCCCTACGCCTGTACCTCCAGAAGTGTTGTTGGCGATGGCCCGTCCGATGATTCATCATCGGGCTCCTGAGTTCGATCCGATCTTTGCGGAAGTTCGTGAGGGGCTCAAGTGGCTGTTTCAGACTCGAAATGACGTCCTGATGTTGGCTTCCTCCGGTACGGGGGGGATGGAAGGGTCGATCTCCAATTTTCTGTCTCCCGGCGATAAGGCACTGTGCATCAATGGCGGGAAGTTTGGCGAGCGGTGGGGAAAGATCTGCAAAGCATTTGGAGTGCAAGTCACGGAAATCAAGGTCGATTGGGGCGATGCGGTCGACCCGAAAGTGGTCGCCGATGCGTTGAAAGCCGATCCCTCGATTAAGGCGGTCTATGTCCAGGCCAGTGAGACGTCGACCGGAGTGTCGCACGACGTGAAGGCATTGGGCGAGATCGTCAAAAGGTACGAGAATACGATATTGATCGTCGACGCGATTACCGCGTTGGGCGTATTCGACATCAAGACAGATGAATGGGGATTGGATGTGGTCATTACCGGTTCGCAGAAGGCCCTTATGCTTCCGCCGGGAATGGCGTTTGTGAGTGTCAGCGACAAGGCCTGGGCATTTGCGGAAAAGGCCAAGAATGCGTCGTTCTACTTCAACTTTAAGAAAGAACGTGAGAATCAGGCCAAGAACCAGACGTTGTTTACTCCGACAGTGTCTTTGATCATCGGTCTTCAGGAAGTGTTCAGAATCATGAAGGCCGAAGGGCTCGAAAAGATGTTTGTCCGGCAGGGGCAGTTGGCCCACGCCATGCGTGAAGGGATGAAGGCTGCAGGCTTGGCACTATTCCCAAAGAACTCACCTAGCGACGCGTTGACGACGGTGTGTGCGCCGGAGGGAGTGGACGGGCAGGCCATCTATAAGAATCTCCGTGTTCAATACGGCATTACCGCAGCCGGCGGGCAGGACCAGTTGAAGGGCAAAGTGTTTCGCCTCTCTCATATGGGCTATGCCGATCGATTTGACGTGATTACGGCCGTGGCTGCGACAGAGATGGTCCTGAAGGGTCTTGGCCATCCTGTGAAATTGGGCAGTGGAGTGGGTAAAGCGCAAGAAATTTTGATGGCGAAATAGGCAGGTCTTCATGAAAATCCTGATCAGCGACAGTTTATCGAAGCAGGGCGTCGAACTCCTTGAAAAGGCGGGATTCACCGTGGTGGTGAAATCCAAGATGCCGAAGGATGAGTTGTTCAAAGAGATCAGTGACGCTGACGGATTGATCGTTCGGTCCGGCACCAAGGTGACGGAGGAACTGATCGCTGCTGCGCCGAAGTTGAAGATTGTGGGGCGTGCGGGATCCGGCCTCGACAACGTCGATACGCCGGCGGCCACGAAGCGCGGCATCGTTGTCATGAATACGCCGGGCGGCAATACCGTCACGACGGCTGAGCACACGATGTCCATGATCTGCGCGATGAGCCGGCGGATTCCACAAGCCACCGCGTCCGTGAAGGCCGGCAAGTGGGAAAAAGACAAGTTCATGGGAGTCGAGCTCTACAATAAGGTGCTCGGCATCGTCGGCGTCGGACAAATCGGCAGCCACTTGACGAAAATGGCACAAGGAATCGGTATGCGAGTGATCGCATACGATCCCTATTTGGCTGCGGATCG
>CAZXNN010000161.1:0-7106 GCA_964641915.1 uncultured Nitrospira sp.
GGAGCTCGCCGACCTCGACCAATCAATCCCCGGACTGACCAACAGCCACTTCCAGGAAACGGTGTCCGCCGGCACACTGCAATTCGATTACACCCTGCGACCGGGCCCTTGTCCGACCACCAATGCGTTGCGGATTATGGAATTGGAGGGGTTGCCGACGGACTGCCCGCCTGGACCCTAAACGCGGGAACCCGGTTCATGCCAATCGGTTTCTGGTCGAAGGAATATTACCCCGCATTCCTTCACCGCAAGAGACGTTTCCTTTGACCTCCGCATCAACTTGCTCCATAGTTATGCGACTATTCACAACACACCCAACCGCTGACTCTATGAATAGAACGCCGTCGCATCCGCTTCGCGGTCTCTTGATCGCACAGTTTTTTGGCGCCTTTAACGACAACGCCTGGAAACTCATGGTCGCGCTCCTCGGCATTCGTCAGATCGCCGAGACCATGGCACCGGGCGCGGATCTGGAATCGGCCTCTCAATCGCAAACCACGCTCACGTTTGTCATCTTCACGCTGCCGTTGATGCTGGTCTCACTCGTGGCCGGCGTGGTGGCGGATCGCGTCAGTAAACGGACCGTCATCGTGTCCATGAAAGCCATCGAGGTTGGCCTCATGGCTGCCGGAACGGTCGCGCTCTTAATCGATCCGGCTGGAGGCATCCTGCCCCTGATCGTCCTCGGATGCCTGGGCGTTCACAGCGCACTCTTCAGTCCGGCGAAATACGGAATCTTGCCGGAGATTTTGCCGCATGACCGGCTCACACAGGGCAACGGCATTCTTGAATTGAGCACCTTCCTCGCGATTCTTGGCGGCACAGCCATCGGTGGGGTGCTCCTGGAAGGCGTAGGCTCATCCACCTGGCTGGCCCCGCTGGCACTCATGCTCTTCTCGCTCATCGGCTTCGCCGCATCACTGACCGTCCCGGCCGTCCCGGTCGCCCGGACGGAGGGAGGCATCGGCTCCACTCTGGGAGGAGCCATTCAAGCCGTACGCTCCAACCAGACACTGTTCCTCGCCATTCTCGGCGCTGCCTTCTTCTGGACGGTCGCGAGCCTGGTCGGCCAGGATATGCTGGTCTTTGCCAAAACAGTGTTGCATCTCTCGGACTCGCTCTCCGGCCTCCCCCTCGCGCTCCTGTCGATCGGCATCGGTGCCGGCGCGATGCTCGCAGGAAAACTTTCCGGTGAGCGGGTCGAGTACGGCCTCATTCCGATGGGCGCCTTCGGAATCTGTCTGTTTCTCCTGCTGCTGGGGCTGCTGGGGCCGGGACTCTACGGCACACTCATCTTGATGGCCGGGCTTGGCTTGTCTTGCGGACTCTTTGTCGTGCCCGTGAATTCGTTGATCCAGTGGCACGCCCCCGCTGATCGGCGCGGCAGCATCATCGCCCTCTCAAATACCTGCACCTACAGCGGCGTCCTCATGGGATCGCTCGGCGCCGGCATCTTCGCCTCCCTCGGCCTCTCGACATCCGGCATCCTGCTCGCGGCGGCTGCCGCCACATTTTTCGGCACGCTGTGGGCCCTCTGGCTAGTCCCTAGTGCGTTTGTCCGCCTGATCCTCATTCTCCTGACCAAAACACTCTATCGGGTGCGAATCGTCGGACCGGCCAATGTGCCGCAAACCGGCGGAGCGCTGTTGGTGCCAAACCATATGTCCCTCGTCGACGGGTTTCTCCTGATTGCCAGCCTCGACAGGCCGATCCGCTTCGTCGTCGATGCCGCCTACGCGACCCACCCGTTGTTCAAATGGCTCATGGACATCATGCAGGTCATCCCGATTTCCTCTTCCGGAGGGCCGCGGATCATCCTGCGCGCACTGCGCAGCGCCGGTCAGGCGCTCGACCACGGCGCAATTGTCTGCATCTTCCCGGAAGGACAGATCTCAAGGACCGGCACGCTTTTACCGTTCCGCCGCGGATTCGAACGCATCGTGAAAGGCCGTACGGTCCCGATCATTCCGGTCCATCTGGATCGCGTCTGGGGCAGCATGTTCAGCTTCGTCAAAGGCCGCTTCATCTGGAAGCTTCCGGAACAGATCCCCTATCCGGTGACAGTCTCCTTCGGCATGCCGCAACCGGCCGAGACCCCGGCACACGAACTCCGCCGACTCGTGCGCGAGTTGGGCGAAGCCGCCTGGAGATTGCGCAAAGCCGACCAGCAACCGATCCATCGCCCGGTCATCTCGGCCTGGCGCCGCCATCCCTTCACCTTCGCGATGGCGGACGCTGCACGTCCGTCGATCACCGGGCTCAAAGCGTTGCTCGGCACCATCACCCTGGCGCGTGCGATGAAGCCACATTGGGAAAACCAGCGCTATGTCGGACTCCTCCTACCGCCAAGTGTCCCCGGGGCATTACTCAATGTCGCCGCCGCACTGACTGGAAAGACCAGCGTCAATTTGAATTACACCGTCGGCCGGGTCGGGCTGGAGTCGGCTGTCGCTCAGGCCGGCCTGAAGACGCTACTGACCAGCCGTCTGTTTATCGAAAAAGCCAAGCTCGACATCCCTGGTGGCGTCACCATCCTGTATCTGGAGGATATCGCCAAGACGATTTCCGGCGGAGCCAAGCTCATGGCCCTACTCCTCGGCCTGTTCGCACCGATCGGACTCCTGGAGCGAGCCTGCGGACGGGAGCGGCCGATCAGCCTGGATGACCTGGCCACCATCATCTTCAGCAGCGGCAGCACGGGCGAACCGAAAGGCGTCATGCTTTCGCACTTCGCCATCAACTCGAACGTCGAAGGCGCGGGGCAGGTCATCCACATCAGCAAGGCCGATCGGGCCTTGGGCATCCTGCCCTTCTTCCATTCCTTCGGGTACATGCTGCTCTGGTTCTATGCGCGGCACAACACCGGTATCGTCTTTCATCCCTCACCACTGGATGTCGGCGCCATCGGGGAACTGTGCAGCAAGTACCGCATTTCCCTGCTGGTCGTCACTCCGACCTTCTTACAGCTCTATTTGCGCCGCTGCACACCGGAACAATTCAGTTATCTTCGTGTCGTGCTCACCGGCGCGGAAAAACTCCCGCTCCGCCTCGTGCAGGCGTTCCAAGACAAGTTTGGAATCGTTCCTGTCGAAGGCTACGGGGTGACAGAATGCGCCCCGGTCATCTCCTCCAATTGTCCGGACTTCCGGGCCTCCGGCTTCTACCAGGTGGCGTCGCGCCGTGGCACCGTCGGCCAACCGTTCCCCGGCGTGTCGGTGCGCATCGTCGATCCCGACACCTGGGCCATCCTGCCGCCCGGCCAGTCCGGCATGCTCCTGGTCAAAGGTCCGAATGTCATGAGCGGCTATCTGGGCCGCGAAGACCTCACATCCAAAGCCATGAAGGACGGCTGGTACATCACCGGCGACATCGCGACACTGGATGAAGACGGCTTTCTCACGATCACGGATCGGCTCTCCCGCTTCTCGAAAATCGGCGGCGAGATGGTTCCGCACGGCAAAGTCGAAGAAGCGCTGCAGCAGGCAGCCGGAGCCGATCTGCAGGTCTTCGCTGTGACCGGTCTCCCGGATGAGAAAAAGGGCGAACGCCTCGCCGTGCTCTACACCATCGACGAAGCCGGCCTCCCGGAGATCCTCGACAAGGTCGCCGCCAGCGGGTTGCCCAATCTCTTCATCCCGGCCAAGAGCCAATTCGTGAAAGTCGACGCGCTGCCGATCCTCGGCACCGGCAAGTTGGATCTTCGCGGGGTCAAACGGATAGCCACCGAACGCCTGATGCCGGCGACCTGACCATGTCCGCCATCCACAGTATTCCGCGCATCCCAGCCATTCTCCTCACGGCAGTCCTATGCTGCCTGATCGCATCCGGCTTCGCGCCGAAAGACCGGCTGACCTGGTTCCTGGAGATTCTCCCGATTGTGCTCGCACTCCCCATCCTAGTCGCGACGTCCTACCGCCACCCACTCACACCCCTGCTGTATCAGCTCCTCGCTCTGCACGCCGTAGTCCTGATCGTCGGCGGCCACTATACCTATGCGGAAGTCCCGGCCGGACGGTGGGTACAAGAAGCCTTCGGTTCGGCCAGGAATCCCTATGACCGGCTCGGACACTTCGTCCAGGGCTTCGTCCCCGCGTTGATCATGCGGGAGTGGCTGCTGAAAACGTCATCGCTCAAGCCCGGCCGCTGGCTCTTCTTCCTCGTCTGTTCAACCGCGCTGGCGTTCAGTGCGCTCTACGAACTCTTCGAATGGCGGGTGGCGATCGCACTGGGACAATCGGCCATAGAATTTCTCGGCACACAGGGCGATGAATGGGACACACAGTGGGACATGGCTATGGCTCTGATCGGCGCCGTCACGGCTCAACTGACACTGGCCCCGCTGCACGATCGACAGCTTCGCACTCAATCCGGCTCACAGATGAGTTCACACGCCCCACCAATCACGGTTGCCGGTATCCTACTCGCCACCACAGTTGTGTTCGATCCAGGCCCTGTCATAGCCGCCCCGGCAATTGAAGGAACGACGCCTCCATCTGCTGCTCAGATCGGCCGGTCACCATTGCGACAAGAACCGCTGGGGCTCTTCGATGGAGCATCATTCGCCGTCACGACCGGCCGATGCACCGACTGCCCCACAACACCTCCGCAAGCGCTGTGGTACTTTGCCGATGAGACGATTGCGATTCCCGCAGCACAAGAGAGCCAACACTCCACCGCGAGACTGCCCTTTCTCGCGTGGCTCGGCTCACCTGAGTTGATCCAGCAGGCGACACTCTCGACAGACCACACGTATCTGGATATCCCAGGTGGCGGCCACCTTCTCCTTCGCCTGGCACCGAAGCTCCCGACGAACCAGTCTTACTTCAACGAGGCCACCGCACGGTTCTTCAGTTTGCATTCATTGCGCCTGCGCGGCCGCACGGTCTCGACGGCAGAAGGACCGTTGTTCGAAGCCCGCACCATCTGGCCGGCAGACTTTCTGCTCAGACCCGACCGGGCCCGCACAGAGGATGCCGATGATCACACGATCCCGCACCTGATTGAGAACACAGACCGGCATGCCACAGATACCATCACGATCCACCAATTGTGGGGCACAGCCGAAGTATCTTGGGGCGGGAAACCGATCCTTGGCGCGATCCTGAACGGTGCGCAAGGCGACGACGACGAAGCCCACGGGGGACACTTCGGTATCGTGACGGGACGCGTCGGCCCTCATGGCGAATGGGCCGACTGGATGGTGAACAACTTTTACGACGCCGACGTGGTCAGCGAAAAGGGCATTCTCCCCGCGATGGTCCCCATGGACAACTACCTCATGGACCTCAACAGCGGGCAATCCTACTATCGGCCAAGCGAGCTCCTCGTACTGGTCTTGAAACAGGACCGTATCCCCGCGGCCTATCAATCCGCTATCCAGGACGTGTTTCGCCGCTTTTACCGGCACGAGCTGGATTACGATCACTCGCTGCTCAACTGCGCGGGACTCAGCATCGATCAACTCCGCACGCTCGGCTGGCAGATTCCGACGCAAGGCCCCAGCAACCGGTTGAAGGCGACGGCAGGCTATGTCTACATGGCGGCCTCGGACCGGAGCCTGGCCAGCGGCCTGAAGGTCTATCGATACTTTTCGGAAGAACTCACCAGACTGCTGCCGCGCGTGACCTTCGAAGCCATCGGGAACGACCTTCTGCATCTCCTCGGGCCATCAAGTCCGCCGCGACCGCTCACCCCCTTCGAACAATGGCTTCGGGAGGATGTCGAAGCGGTGCTCTACGTGCATATCCCGCAGATTCCCTCCAGCCGCGCCATGGGCACCTATGCGGTCGCCTCCCTCTACGACTATCAACAGCGCGTGCCGTCCGATCGCTCGCAATGGAAAACCGTCGCAGTGCCCCCGCGCCCGTTTCCAGCTGAACTGCGGGTTGCACCCGCACCAGTCGAAGCGACAGCGATTCCTGGTTCTGTGCTCGCCTTCACAGCCGGCTGCATGTTCGGATTGGTCTGGTTAGGCCGTCTCCTGACCCGCAGGCGATAGAGCAGCCCTTCGTCAAGATTGGGCGGGGTCTATTAAGCAAGCTGGATTTGATTTGGCTTTCCAAGGCGGCATGCTACGCTGACACATACTTGTAGGAATGCTCAGATCGCGATGGCCAGTATCTACCAACTCAAACCTGCATTTCAGAATGTCCTGCGCCCCCTCACTCATGCACTGGCGGCGGCACACGTGACCGCGAATCACGTCACCCTGACAGCCCTGGCACTATCCTGCATTGTCGGCGGCGCGATTGCCTCGCATCCTGACCAGACCTCACTGCTTCTGCTCCTCCCAGGAACGCTGTTCGTTCGCATGGCCCTGAACGCCATCGACGGCATGCTCGCCCGCGAACACAATATGAAAACGCGGCTCGGCGCCGTCCTGAACGAATTGGGCGATGTGGTGTCGGATACCGCACTCTATCTGCCGCTGGCACTCGTCCCGGCCTTCAACCAGTGGCTGGTGGTTAGTATCGTCATCCTCGCCGTGATGGTCGAAATGACCGGAATCGTGGCAGTTCAGATTGGCGCATCCCGCAATTATGCCGGTCCGATGGGTAAGAGTGATCGGGCGTTTGCATTCGGACTGATCGCCCTCCTGCTCGGAGTTGGCGTGACAGAAGGAACCTGGGTCACCGCCGCACTGTCCATCATGCTGCTGCTCTCGCTCTTCACGATCTATAACCGTGCCAGGCAGGCGTTACGAGAGGGGCTCCCGTGATGCTGTCGCATATCACGCCATCGGTCCTGACGGCACTGGGCGGAGTCCTCGGCATTCTGGTGGTCGCGTCGCTCATCGCTGCGCTGCTGAAACGGCTGTATCCGGACAAGAATTATACGGAGTTGATCCAGCGTATCCGGTCCTGGTGGATCATGATCGGAATTTTCTCCGGCGCGATACTCCTCAGCCGGACGGCCTCGATCCTCTTCTTCGCCTTCGTCAGTTTTCTCGCATTGAAAGAATACCTGTCGCTCATTCCCACCAGACGCGCGGATCGCCGCGTGCTGTTCTGGGCCTATGCCGCCATTCCTTTTCAGTACTACTGGGTCCACGAGCAATGGTACGGCATGTTCATCATCTTCATCCCCGTCTATCTCTTCCTCCTGCT
>CAZXNN010000162.1:0-7058 GCA_964641915.1 uncultured Nitrospira sp.
ACAGAGCTCCACGACATAGCGCTTGATGTGGTCAGCATCACGGATGAGGTCGGGGTTGCAATCTTGGAGATCGACGGCGGTGCAGAGGCCCCATGCCTTGCCGGGTCCTACCATGTCCTGGACGGGTAGCGAAACGGCGACAGGGGTGCTCGTTGGTAAGATTGACGACTCGGATCCAGCCGAGATGCTCATGGGTCGAGACCTTTCTGTTAAAGAGTAAAGAGACACGCGCCCGGCACATTTTTTTGCACTATACCATGAAGTTTTTTCAGTGAGACGCAGCGCGAAAACTTTTTTAGCTCGGACCACCCGGTACGCTCCAAGTCGGTTGACAAGGTTCACACCCCTCGGTGACAATGCGCCCCACTATGAGCAACCCATCGACTCCGACCGTATCCGCAGCGACGCTCCCGGACCGACTCTGCACCTGGTGTAAGGTGTCGATGAAGAAACGCCTGGTCGGCGGCGCGCAATTCATCCACTACACCTGCCCGAAGTGCGTCTTCCAACACACGACCCGACTGGGCCCGAAGATCCAAACGCCTAAGCATTAGACTCCCTCTCGGTCACTACCCCCCAAAGCTTAAGTGGACTCACTCGTGCCCTCTTTCTTCACTCCCAGGATTCCGCTAGAGTGCCGTCTGTGATCACCCTCTCGCACCAACGGCGCCCCTCTCGCTGGCTCTGGGCAAGCCTTTTCCTTAGCCTCACCCTTTCCGCCTGCCAACCCATTCCAACGAAGACCTATGACATCCGTCAACGGGCTTTCACCTATCAACCCGGAACCCTGGTCCGGGATTATCAGGAGGAGTACGCCTACATCGAGCAACGGCGGAACACCGTGGCCAACGGTGAGTCCAACGGAGTTGCCGAGCATATGCCGATGGTCCTCCAAGTTCCCCGGCACCTCACTGGCCTGGCCTTCTCGGGAGGCGGCATCCGCTCCGCCACCTTCCATCTGGGAGTACTGCAATCGCTCCATGACATGCAGCGGCTGCCTCAGATCGACTATCTGAGCACGGTCTCAGGCGGATCCTACATCGCAGGCTGGATGCTCGCTCATTTGGGCCAGGAGCAGGATGACGCCTATGGCAACCTGGTCCAGACGATGGATCAAGGAAAGCTTCTCGACCCCCATCAGGATTTCATCACCCACTTGCGGCACCATTCCGGTTTTATTAAAGAGGGCGGGTTCTGGGAGGGACCAAAGCTCATGTGGGGCTACGCCTGGCGGCTACTGCCCTATTACATGTGGGATTTGATTCTCCACATTAAGACGCCGCCGGAGATCGGGAACGAACTCCACCTCTTCGCCCCCTATGAAGACCGGATTCAGCTCACGTACTTGCGCGGGAAGCACGAGACTCCGCTCGTCCGGCTCAATCGTAAAGACGCCGACGCTCCCTATCTCATCATCAATGGCAATCTTGTCAACCGGGGCAGGCCGCGCGCCTATGAAGGCGAATCGAACCGTCCCTACCGCGACAACTACAATTTCGAGTTTACCCGCGACTACACCGGCTCCGATGGGCTCGGCTACATCCAAAGCGCGGGGTTCGGCCTTCCCGTGGTCGAAGCCCAGACCGAGGATGGCAAACCGGCCTGGTTCAATCCGCGAAAAGTCGTCGTGGAGGATCTGACCGAAGGCACCTGCCACAAGCCGAGACCGGAACGGGTCAGGGCCGATGCCTGCGTGCGACTCTCGCAAGCCATGACTGCGTCAGGGGCGGGACTGGATCTGGACAGCCTGGTCGAAGAATGGTACCGGAACGACGTCGCGCGCCTGCTGTTCCGATTCGGCACCGCCCCCTTCAACATCAACAACGAGTATCAAACCTGGAACTACGCCCGCCGCTTCAATACCCCTGTCACCACCGTCTGGGACTATCTTCTGATGATGACCATCCAACGGATCTGGCCCGACACCAAGAGCCGGTGGATCGAGATCACCGACGGCTCGTTCTACGACAACCTGGGCGTCCAGACCCTCTTGCGCCGCCAGGTCAGCCATATCATTGTCGGCGATGCCACCCTGGATAAGACCTGGCAATACGACTACCTGCACAGTTTACAGAAGCGGATGAAGAGCTACTTTGGCGAGGGCGTGCAATGGTGCGGAGAAATCCCGGAACAACATGAGATCGTCTGGTACCGCCGCTTCTGGGTCCTGCGGCCAGACGGTACCCCGACCGTCATTCACTACCTGAAGCCCTATGCGTACAATCCGACGCTCTTCAAAAAGAACCCGTCATTGGCCGCGCCCGGCAAAATCTTCGTCAGCGCCGATCCGGAAAGCGGCCGGCCTCTGGCAGAAGCGCCGCTGGCCAGTCCGCCCACGAACCCGACCCATCTGGATGGAAACCGGCTCCTCGCGATGATCGGCGACGACCGAGCCCGCGAACGAGCGCAACTGGCCATCAAGAAGGTGACGAAGATCGTCGAGGCGCCTGAAGGCAAGGAGTTTCCCCAGACGAGCACGGTGTTTCAGTGGTATGAGCTGGAAGAATTCGAGGCCTACCGGCACCTGGGCTACCTGATGGGCTGGGCCTATCTGTCGAAGCTGGAGTTGTCCGAAACGGAACTCGCCCCCGCGGCAACCTGCCGCAAGCTATAGGAATCAGCCTCTAGCGGCGGGAAAAGCTATTCTGCACGTGGTCGTCGAGGATATGGGCCAGTCGCTCACGATCCTCCAAGCTGATCGCGGTGATCGTCGCGCCGAACTTGGGGGACCGCACATGGACGACCTGTAATCCACAGGTCAATGTTCGGCCCTGCTCAAGATCGATCACCAACTGGAGCGTATCGCCGCTCTTCACAAACAGACGGCTCTCAATCTTCACGC
Organism: uncultured Nitrospira sp.; assembly: GCA_964641915.1. Lineage (GTDB taxonomy): Bacteria > Nitrospirota > Nitrospiria > Nitrospirales > Nitrospiraceae > Nitrospira_D. Next base: position 2,843 of record CAZXNN010000162.1, read on the forward strand.
CGGTCTCACTGACATCCAGAATCTTGCACGGCACCGAGAGTGACCCTCGCTGCAAACGCCCGGCACGGCTGACCTCGACGCGTGACCCTTTTCGTTTGAAACCCATGATATCCAGCCTCCTGCTCTGGAAGCATAGCAAGCGACCGGACAACTCCCAAGGAAATTACTGAATAGAGCTAGAGCTTGTCGCTGACGAGTGACCGGATCTCTTCCATCCGCTTCCGGTTGACCCCGAGATCGCCATAACCGGTGCGTGAGGCGGAGCGGAAATGGATGGTCTTGGTCTCGTCGTCGAAGAGAAACTCCACGTCATCGACAAAGCGGAGCAGCAGGCTGGTGAACTCATAGTGCAGGTAGGACTCGTCTTCTTCGACGAGCCTGGTGCGGGACAGAGTACGAACAATATCTTTAAGGGCCTCCTTCGCCTCCGCCCGCGACTTGCGATACCGAAACGGCGCAATGGCATGTCCCTCATCCGTCGCGTATGTCGAAACACAATTGGGGCTGGAGGGACAGGAGAGAAGAGATTTCATTGGAAACAAGGCCTCATTGCCTTACAGTAAGGAGGTAAGATATCTTTAAGCCTGGAGGTCGCGGCCATGTTAGCGAAAAAAACGTCAAAGAACCAGGTGACCCTGCCGAAGAAAATCCTCAAAGATATCCCCGACACCGAGTACTTCGATGTATCGATCCACGAGGGGGCAGTGATGCTTCGCCCGGTCACGGTCACCGAACACGGCTCCCGCCTGACGGCGGTCCGCAAGAAGATCCACGACCTCGGCATCGAACCGACCGACATCGATCGGGCCATCCAATGGGCACGGGGCCGTAAGGGGCGCCGCGGGTGATCCGGGCTGTTCTCGACACGAATGTCCTCGTGTCGGCCTTGCTCTTTACCGGCCCACCCTCTCATCTCGTGCAGGCCTGGCAATCAGGCCGCCTCCGTCCGGTCCTCTCCGCTGAGATCCTGGAAGAATACCTGCGGGTCCTGGCTTACCCGAAGTTTAAACTGACTACCGCCGAGATCCACGGTCTCATTGAGGAAGATCTGCTGCCCTTTGTCGACACCGTGCGAACAAACCCCGTGACAGTGCCCTCATTACGAGACCCCGATGACCTGAAGTTCATCGCCTGCGCGAAAGCCGCACAGGTTCGTTGGCTCGTGAGCGGCGATGACGACCTGCTCTCGCTGGGCACAGTCGGCTCAATCGAAATCGTTTCAGTAAACACCTTCCTCACACAGCTCAAGCGCAAATCCTAGCCTTGAGCGATAGCGAAACGGCGCGATGGCATGGCCTTCGTCCTGGGCTTGGGTCGAAACACAGTTGGGACTGGATGGGCAGGGAGTCAATTTTCTTGCAATATCACTTTGCATTTCGTGTTCGGTCTTCCTCTAAGCCCGTCCACTCTAGTGAAGCGCGTTCTGCAGCGACATGCAGGAAAGAGTTTAACTCTCCAAGGTAAAAATAGGCGCTAAAGCTGCCAGCAGGAATTGGAGGGACGCTGCATGAACTCTGTTTAGGGCATCCCTCGCCAGTATCAATCCGAATACTACCTGGGTCAAGCCAGTCATATGTCGTATCGGGTGGTTCAATGATAAGAAAAGCAACCTTATCCAGACTTGGGCGAGCCGGACGATAGAACTCTCGCTTATCAGCATTCTTCATCTCACCTATCCACACATCGAGATCTAGATGAAGCCTCCGGTGAACATAATCCATTTCAAAATTACGCAACTCGGAATCGTGAAATCCATTCGGAAGAGTCCGTGTGAGTTCTTGAAAATTCATCATTGCGCAATCGCCTCCTCGCTCACTTACTCTTTGCGTTATAGACAACGCGATCGCCCTTATCCGCCTGACGGCCTTCCCCTTCCCGTTCCTCCAGTAACTTGAATCCGCTCAGCCGTTTCATCAATAAGACAGGGTCTTCAGTGCAGTCGGCTGTTCGTTCCGTTGTTCGACTCGGACCGACACCCGTCCGACGATACGGCCGTCTTCGGTTTCGACGTCCACGCGCCAATCGCCGGGGTCGAGCCGCTGTTTGAAGGTGTAGGCGCGATAGCCGCCTTCGCGGCCGCCGGAAATCTTGATGGGAATCTTGTCGGCATGGGTGAAGGGCTTGCTGCTGTTCGAGCGGAAATACCAATGGTGATAGACCGTCGTATTCAGGGTCACCGGAGCAAACACGGCGGTGAAGCAATAGATCGGCTCGTCGGCAGGGAACGGATTCTCCGACCGCTTCCAGACTTCGTACCATTGGCGATCATAGGTCAGGAGAAACTGATCCCCCTGCCGCTGCACTTCGCGATAGGTGCCGCCAAACTTCATCGAGAGCGGCACCGGCGGAATCCAGTTCAGGAAATAAAACCCTACCAGCAGCGCGATGAGCCCGAAGGCCGGAGCCGTGACGCCGACGGCCTCGCGCTTGGAGCGATCCGGATTGTTTCGATAGATCAACTGCACGACCCGGAGCGTGACCATCGCGGTCAGTCCGGCGCCCGCGAGAAATACGACCATGTTCATCAGCCCGGTCATCACCGGAAGAAAGAACGTGACAAAGGCGAAGCAGACCAGCGCATAGAGGCTGACCAACAGGCGCAAGCTGGACAGCCGGTCACGCAGAAACTCGTTCCCGACCAGCAATAGAATCAAGAGGGCAAAGAAGATCGCGCTGCTCGTCAGGGTCGCGCTGCGGGAATAGAAGATCGCATAGGCGCTGAACAGCCCGCCCAACAGAAACTGCACGGCCATCGGGTAATAGGGCCTGGCATGGAGCACCCACCGGCCGAACGGCGAGAGTACGGCCAGATGCTCCCGATCCGGCGGCGGCTCGATTCCCAACCGGCCGGTCAGCACGATGAGGACGCCCAGTAGGAGCAAATAGATCAGCAGCAGCAGATTATCCTGCAGCCGGTCGATGCGCGTGAGCGTGAGGGTGTCGTAGGTCACACCGGACAGAAAAAACACCGCCGGCATGAAGGGCTTGGTGAGGAGAGATTGGAGCTTCGCAATCGGGCTCATGGCCCCACTGTGCGAAATCCGAAGGGTTTCTTCAATGAAATTCTAGAATCGGAAGCCAGCCATTCGTCAGACAAATGCAGGCAACGGCGCATAGCTTAGCGGATGCCCGATCAGCCGCTCCAGCCAGGGCTTCATGGCTTCCTCCTTGAGCGGAGCCCGGTTCAGCCTGGCCTCGATCTGGAACTGCCCGTTCAACCCGACGATGCCGATGATCGCCGAGGCGTCGTCCCCTTCCGGCAACACCACCTGCGTTTGGAACTCACAGAGGGTCGCGTACAAACGCCCCTCCGGCTGGATCGCCTCCAAGACATCCGGCAACTCATCCAGAGGGCAATGGACCGAACAGCGATAGGCAAAGCGTGCCCCCGGTTCAATAGCCGCGAAATCGGCCAACGCCTCTTCAGAAAATCCCGTCAGGTAGGCCCGCACGCCGGCCGGTTCCTGCGCAAATGTGGCCGCCAGCTTGCTGGCCGGCACGAGGAACTCAAAGGAGTCGGTCGTGTTGTACTCAAACTGGCAGGGGCCGAATGCGTCGGGCCAGGAACAGAAGAACGGGGTTGTAGGATCAGCCGGGCGCAAGATGACTTGTTGCTTTTCGATCGACGTTTCGACGGGCAGTTCCAGAATGGTGATGGCGTCGAGAAAGGCAGCCCGTCGTTCGTCCAGCCACTCCGTGCGGTCGCCGTCCGCGCGCGTTTCCCCCGGCGTGATCACTTCTGTCGTCTGCAGGCGGATGCGCAGGAAAGAATGCGCGTGCCGGAACCCAAGCCAGAACATACTGCGGGGCTCATGGCGACGTAGCGGCTCGCGGATGCGCCATGGATGGCTCACCGAGCAGTAGCTGCTGAGATCCTGATAACGTTGGAAGACGGTGTGATAGGCGCCGGCCAGCAGGAAGAAGTCGCCCCGCCAGCCTTCGCGCACATGCACGAGCGTCACGTCTTCCGTGGCCCAGGGATCAAGCTGATCGAATTCGTCGGGCGCGGACACGGTCCATTCCTCGACGTAACAGATCACATCTTGCGCGGGGACCGCCGGCTTGAGGCCCAACGCCGCCAGCCGTTCTCCGACCGCCAGAACCTGGCTGAACGTCAGCGGAGTCGTCGTTTCCCAGCGCCGCTCACGCACTCTTCCGAATCTCCCCTCTCGCCACGTGGATACGCGGGATGCTCAAAATGGCCACGGTTCTCACC
>CAZXNN010000163.1:0-7021 GCA_964641915.1 uncultured Nitrospira sp.
ACCGCGCTCACCACGTTGGCAGTGCTGTTGACCATCGAAGCTTCCTGGCTCCCCTGGGGATGGCATGCTTCGAATGCTGCATGGTTGGTCCTCGCCATCATGCTCGTCTATGTGGGCGGGAGTTGGATCGGGACCTGGCCGCCAGTCATCCGCCTGCTGACCTCGCCGACTCGTCTGCGGCACAAGGTCGCGCTCAGAGCCGAACGGGCCTTTGCTCAACATGCCATCTCACAAACACGGGAGCGTACTGGTGTGCTGATCCTGCTGTCGATGTTAGAGAGGCAGATCTATGTGCTGCCGGATCGTTCGTTGGCAGGATTGGTGTCGGCAGAGCGGTGGAAGCAAGTGGTGCAAGCAGCCGTCGAGCGCTTGCAGCACGGCGACATCGTCGAGGGACTGACCCATGCCATTGCCGCTTGCGGAGTGGTGTTGGCAGATGCCTGCCCAACATGCCCCGGCGACAACCCCAATGAATTGCCGGATCAGGTCATCGACGAACGGTAATTGTTCCTGTGATAGACGCCTCGCCGTTGTTCCGCTAGAATCCGCATCCATGTCTGAATCGAGCGCACCCGCGCCCTCCGCACAATCAGCGACAAGCGATCAACGTTCGGTGGTGAAAGCTGCCGGCATCATCGGCATTGGTACCTTTGCCAGCCGGATTCTCGGATTTATCCGTGACATGGTCATGGCCAGCCTTTTTGGTGCGACGGCGGCGGCCGATGCGTTTTATGTCGCGTTCCGGGTTCCCAGTCTGTTGCGTGAGCTCTTCGCAGAGGGCTCCATGTCGGCGGCCTTCATTCCCGTCTTCACCGAGTATCACCAACAGAAAACCAAGCGTGAGGCGTGGGAACTGGCCAGTGCCGCTTTCACGACGCTCCTCACGATTGTCACGGGGACCGTGCTCATCGGCATTGCCGTGACCCCTGTCATCGTCTGGTATCTCGCGCCGGGTTTTCATAACGACCTGGCTAAGCTCACCTTGGCCGTCGTTCTCTCACGCGTGATGTTTCCCTATCTGCTCTTTATCAGCCTCGCTGCGCTGGCGATGGGGATTCTGAATTCGCTGCGGGCTTTCGCGGTTCCCGCGTTCTCGCCGCTGTTTCTGAATGTATTCATGATCGGCTGCGCGCTCTTTCTGTCGCCGCAGCTGCCGGAGCCGATCATCGGTGTGGCCATCGGAGTGGTCGCGGGTGGTGCGGCGCAGTTTGCGATGCAGCTGCCTGGATTGGCTCGCCGGGGTTTTCTGTTCGGCTGGCGCTTCGATCCGGGGCATCCGGGTGTCAGGCGGATTGGCCGTTTGATGGTACCCTCGCTGCTGGGCCTGTCGGTGACGCAGATCAATCTGACCGTGAGCACGATTCTCGCCTCGTTCTTTGTGGGGGGACCCACCTATCTGTTTTATGGGATGCGGCTGATCCAGTTTCCACTCGGCATCTTTGGCGTGGCCCTGGCGACGGCGATTCTTCCGACCCTCTCCGCTCAGGCGGCGCGGGGTGCGATGGACGAATTACGGACGACGTTCGGATTTGGGTTACGGATGATTCTCTTCATTATCCTACCGGCGATGGCCGGCTTGATTCTTTTGCGCACTCCGATCGTGCAACTGTTTTTCGAGCATGGGACGTTCACGGCCCATGATACGGCGGAGACGGCACTAGCAGTATTGTGTTATGCGGTCGGACTCTGGGCATTTGGCGGAGTGCGGATCATTGTGGCGGCATTTTACTCCATGCAGGATACGAAGCTTCCTGCGATTTCTGCTGCGGTTGCCGTGGCGGCGAACATCCTGCTCTCGCTGGCGCTGATGCCGATGCTTGGCGCGGCAGGCTTGGCTCTGGCGACGGCACTCGCGGCCATGATCAACGGAGGTATTCTGATCATCGTCTTGAACCGCCGGCTGGGCGGTGTGGAATGGGGATCAGTGGGACGATCGTCTCTCAGAGTTGCGCTCGCCTGTCTCCCATTGATCGCGACATGTTTCTGGACCGCGAGTGCCTCACTCTGGACCCACCCCGGTGAGTGGATCGAGAAAGCGGTGTTGCTGGCGGTTGCGATCGGGTGCAGCGTGGGAGGCTATCTGGGAGTTCACGTCCTGTTGAAGTCCGACGAATTGGATGTGGTGTGGGGCATGGTCAGAAGAAAACTCGGTCGAGTGACCGGCAGGTAAGGGTGCGCATGCGACGAACGACCTTATTCAAGTCACGCTGGGGTTGGATGGGAATTACTGAATCCGGCAAAGGGATCGATGGCATCGCGTTGCCGCAGCCATCGAAGCAGCGGGCGGTTGCCGTTCTCCGCGAGCAGGCTCCCGATGTTCTTGTCATGGAACCGTCTCCACAACTGGACATGGCGCAGGCGCAGTTGCTTGACTACATCGCAGGGAAACGGCGGACCTTTGATGTGCCATTGGACCTTTCACGGGGTACCGTATTTCAACGACAGGTGTGGCGGGCGCTCTTGCGGGTGCCCTACGGCAAGCTCCGCTCTTATCAATGGGTCGCGCTGCGCGTCGGAGGCCGACAGTACGCCCGCGCAGTCGGCAATGCGGTGGGAGCCAACCCGTTGCCTATTATCGTTCCGTGTCATCGGATTGTGGCCCACGACGCGACGCTGGGTGGTTTTTCCGGCGGGTTGCCAACCAAGCGCAAACTCCTGACCCTTGAAGGAACGCTGGTCCAACTGCAGCGGGGACGGACCTGATCGATGAAGGCGATTCTGCAGCGGGTCACCAAGGCGTCAGTTGAGGTCGGTGGGACGGTGGTCGGGCAGATCGGAGCGGGATTGCTGGTGTTCGTGGGTGTGGCCAAAGGCGATAAGGAAGCGGATTGCCGGTATCTTATTGAGAAGCTTCGGACGTTCCGGATCTTTTCTGATGAACAAGGGAAGATGAACCGGTCGCTGGTAGACATCGGGGGCTCGGTCCTGCTTGTCTCGCAATTTACATTGCTAGGCTGCACGACCAACGGCCGCCGTCCCAGTTTTGAAGAGGCCGCACCTCCCGAAGAAGCCAAACGCTTGTATGAACAGGTGGCCGCCGATCTACAGGCGGCTGGAACTCCGGTGGAAACCGGGGTGTTCGCCGCGCACATGCGGGTGGCCTTGGTAAATGACGGGCCGGTGACCTTCGTGTTGGATAGCCGTGACAAAGCCTCTTGATGACGGACACTCAAGTCTGTTAAAGCGAAGCCGATAGAACAGACAGAACGCGATCCAGGCAACGACAACTCTGCTATACTGAAACTATGGGTCTTTAGATTACTCCATGAGGTGGAGATGGGGACGGCGGTTCCTCCACAACATCCTCTCCGACAGCTCTTCGGAGCGCTGACCGAGCGGAGCTTCACCGAACGCCTCGGATGGCCCGATATCAACGTGGCCGGTTACGTATCCAATCTACTCGTCGATTTCACGCACACTGATAATCTGTATAAAATTCGCACCAGCCAAGATCAGCCGGTCGACACGGTTGTGGATCTGTTATTTGAGTCCGAGGTCATGCTGGATGCTCAATCATTCGAACGCGAGCGGGAGGTGCATCGGCATATAGGAGACTTTACCCTGTTTATGGCCGGACTGTTCCCGGAATATTTACGGCGGCTGAAAACCGCCGGGTTGATCTATCACAAGGATTTTCTTGTGGACTATATGAAAACCGGCAAGCGCTCGTATGGCATCGTGGCCGAATTCGGCGATCACGGGGCCGAGATCGATCCTCCCTTGTTCCGGAAACTCTCCGATAATTTTGAGCTCTGCGTCACTGGGCTGGGGTTTGTCCGGTCCGATCTCGAGCGCATGAGCGATCCTGCCTACCAACGCGTGAAGGGCCTGTTGCTCAATTGAAATCTGTTCGCCCCGTTCTTCTCGTCCATGGAGGCGCCGGTCTTCGGCGCATGACCGTGGCTCAGGCCAGCTGTCTTACCGCAGCGTTGGAAATCGGCTACCATCTTTTGGATCGCGGCGCACCGGCGCTCACAGTGGTGGAGCAGGTCATTGGTCTCCTGGAGCAGAGCGGGTTGTTCAATGCGGGACGCGGCGCGCATGTGCAACTCGATGGGGTCCGTCGAATGGATGCATCGATCATGGAAGGGTATGGACTGCAGGCCGGATCGGTTGCGTCGGTCGAAGGGATTGTCCATCCGATTTCAGCCGCGCGGCTCGTGATGGAGCAGACGACACATGTCTTGCTTGTCGGGAAACCGGCGTCGGCGTTTGCCCGGCATTGCGGATTGGAACGACAGCTGCGACGACCCTCCGGTCATGCCGTGCGAAAAGCGACGATGACGAAGGCCTGGTCCCCGAAAACGTTGGAACTGTACCGGGCGATGATGTCGAGTGGGGCGGCGTTGCGGAAGCGAGCCGGGAAGGAGACCGTCGGTGCAGTGGCACTTGATCAAACCGGAACGGTTGCGGCCGGGGCATCTACCGGCGGGATTGACTTCATGTTGCCGGGGCGTGTCGGTGACACGCCGATCATCGGCTGCGGGGTCTATGCCGACAACGAGAGCGGCGCCGTATCCATGACCGGATTGGGTGAGGGGATTATCCGAATTGCGGTGGCGAAAGAAATCTGCGATCGCCTGGAGCAGGGCGAGCGTCCGGTTTCCGCGGCGACTAATGTCTTGCGGAAACTGGTTCGACGGATCAACGGTGCCGCCGGCTCTCTCGTGCTGACTCCGAAAGGGCGATTCGCCATCACCCATGTCACCCCGCGCATGGCTGCCGGCTGGTGGGATGGGAGGGGACAACCCACAGTACGGGATTGCTTCCGATGAGCCCCAGCCTCTTTCATCTCGCGTTTCCCGTTCACGATCTCGGCGCCACCAAACAATTTTATGTCGAAGGGCTTGGCTGTACTCTCGGGCGCGAATCGGCGACCGCCATCACCTTGGGTTTGGCCGGGAACCAGCTGATCGGGCATCTGGAGCCGGACGAGGGTCCCGTGCAGCGAGGGATCTATCCACGTCACTTCGGACTGGTTTTCCTCGAGCAATCAGACTGGGAGTCCTTGGCCGAGCGAGCCCGGCAGCATAGCCTGTCGTTCTATCAACAACCTCGCGTGCGATTTCCCGGCACACGCATCGAGCATCGCACGTTCTTCCTTGAAGACCCTTCGCGGAATCTGCTCGAATTTAAACATTACACGCATGAGTCGGCAATTTTCGGTGAACGAGAGGTCTCCGCCGTCGGCGATTCCGAGTAAAGAAGAACTTCACCGGACCCGTCTCAGCCTCGCCTCAGTGCGCCTGGGGAGAGGTGGGAATCCTGTTCATGCTTTTCAGGATCCGTTGATGGCGCTTGCTAAGGAACGCCGTCTTCCGGAGTGGGTCGTAACGGCGCGGAGAAGGCAGGATGGCTGCCAGCCAGGCCGCTTCTTCTGCGGTGAGGTCCTGGGCAGATTTCCCGAAGTGGTGGCGCGCAGCAGCTTCCGCGCCGTACACGCCGTTTCCCCATTCTGCGACATTGAGATACAGTTCGAGAATCCGCTCCTTGGTCAGATGGTGTTCCAGTGATCTGGTGATCAGCGCTTCGCGGGCTTTCCGTAGGAGTGAACGCTCGGTCGACAGATACAGGTTCTTTGCCAGTTGCTGTGTGATCGTACTGCCGCCCCGTTTGAGCTCTCCGGCTTCGAGGTTATGGATTGCGGCGTCTTTGATCCCTTCCCAGTCAAATCCTTCGTGAATGAAGAACGACGCATCTTCCGCCGCGATGGCGGCATGTTGCAGATGGCGGGACATGCGTGAAAGCGGCACCCAGGTCCATTGTCGCGGGACCTGGTGTCGTTGATTGTGCGCCAGGGTCTGCCGGTGTTCCATCAACGCGGTCGGGCCTGGATTGGTCTTGGCGAGAAGCGCCACATCCGGCAAGGTCAGGAGCCAGGTCAAGGCGAGCAGGCCCAGCGGGATGCCGAGGAGTAAGGCCGTCCAGAGCAGCATCCGGGCGACGGTCCGTTGTTTCTTGGCCTTGGGCATAAGAAGGGGGTGTTACTCGCCCGTCATTCTGCTACTGTGTAGAGTCTAACGACGGTTGAGTCACGGGATGCGTCACCGCTATGAAAATTCTTTCATCTGAGTTTATCAAAAGTTGCGCGTCGGCAGAACAATTTCCTCAGGGGGAGTTGCTGGAGATTGCTGTTGCGGGACGGTCGAATGTCGGGAAGTCCTCGCTGATTAATTCACTGCTCAACAGGAGAGGGCTTGCCAAAGTCAGTCGAACGCCCGGGAAGACGAGGGCGGTGAACCTCTTTCAGATTGCCACCTCAGATCCGGGATTGGCGAAGTTTTATCTGGTGGATCTTCCGGGCTATGGATTTGCGAAGGTCTCGAAATCCATTCGCGCGGAATGGGGGCCTCTGATCGAATCCTATGTGGCAGAGCAGCCCTCATTGATCACGGTCGTCTTGTTAGTGGAATGCCGGGTTGTCACGGAACAGGATCGCCAGACGGTGGCGTGGCTGCAATCGATCGGACGTGACCCGGTCATTGTGGCGACGAAGGTCGACAAGCTGAAGCCGAGCGAACGGGTCCGGACGCTTCGTCAAACCCACCGGGACCTCGGACTGCTGGAAGGGGTGCAGCTCATTCCCTATTCAGTGGTTACCGGGGAGGGGCGGGATCATCTCTGGGGAGTCTTACGGGATCTGGTCAAAACTTAATTTCAATGTACGCCTTGTTCTTCAAGTCGACCAGCCAGGATTGAAACACGTCTTCACTCTTTTGCTGAAACACCAGCGACTGGATTTCGAATTTCACTTCGTCAAATGGGCGAAACTGTTTCGGCGTCCGCTCATCGACTCGGACGATATGGTAGCCCTCGGAGGTTTCGACGATCTCGGAGATCCCGCCCGGCACCAGCGGTGCAATCGCGCGCTCAATGGCCGGGAGTAGTTCCCCCTGCCTGACTAGTCCGAGCCGGCCTCCGCGCGAGGCGTTCGGTCCATCAGAATAGCGCAACGCCGCATCTTCGAACTTTTCCCCGCGCTTCAATTCCGTCATCACGATCCGTGCTTTTTGCATCGCTT
>CAZXNN010000164.1:0-7018 GCA_964641915.1 uncultured Nitrospira sp.
TGGCCCATCTGCTACGCATCCAGCGGCCGGAGTTGCCGGTCCGGTTTGTGTCGGGTCTGGTATCGTACTCGAATTTTGAGGGGATCATGGGTGGATGGATGCTGAAGAAGCCCTATTCTCCCTCGATGCTGGCGTCGAAAGTCCGCGATGTGTTGGCGACAGTCGAGTCGAAGTCTGAGATGGCCTCCTAGCCCAGCCGGTCCTTGAAGGTGAGCTCGGCGATGGCCGATTTATCCAGCTCGCCTTTCCCGCAAGCCATCAGCCGCTGATATTGCGCCCACGTGGCTTCCGCCACGGGGAGTGTGAGTCCGGCTGCATGTCCCATCGCGACGGCGATGCCGGAATCTTTCGCGGCGTGGGCCGCGGAGAAGTAGCAGTCATGGGCCCGCTGTTGCATATCTTCTCCGTCGGTCTCCAGGACGCGCGAGTTCGCGCCGGTCTGGCTGAAGATCTCGCGGAGCATCGTCAGATCCAGCCCGAGCGCCTGGCCTAACCCTAATCCTTCCGCCAGCGCTGCCGTATTGCAGTTCATCACCATATTCACCAGCGCTTTCACCTCCGCCGCTGTCCCGCTCGTGCCGACATAACGGACGGTTTTCCCGAGCGTCTGCAGCATAGGCTTGGCCCGCTCGAACGTCATTTTCCGCCCCGCGCACATCAGATAGAGCGTGCCCTGCCGCGCTTGCGGGATACTGCTCGCCATACAAGCTTCAAGCGAGGTGCCGCCGAGTGCCGTCACCCGCTGTTCCACGTCGCGATGGATGGACGGAGAGACGGTCGCGCAATTGATGAAGAGCCGGTCCTTCGCGTGGGCGAGGAGGCTGGCGGGATTATCGACGGCAAAGATCTGATCCATCGCGGCATCGTCGGTGACGACCGTGATGATGGTCTGCGAGGATTCGGCGACGGCTGCCGGATTGGCGGCGATCTGACAGCCGAGTTCTTTTGCCAATGCCTCGGCGACGGCCGTATTTCGGTCGTAGACGGCGGAGATGGGAAAGCCGAAGTCTTTCAGGCGGCGCGCCATGTTCGCGCCCATGCGGCCGACGCCGACAAATCCGATCGTCTCATGCCTGTTTGACATCGCAGTAGCTCCCTACAGGGGCACGGGGATCTCGCGTGCCCGGTACGACTAGAGTGGTTGTGAGGTGTCCGATTGTGGCGTGAGGCGCGTCCAGCGCAGGCTGGTTTTTCCGTCGCTGGTCGTGAAGCCGCCATCCTGCATGGCGACAATGCCCAAACTCCGCTGTCGCTTCTGCGTGGGCTGCAACTGCACGATACTGCTCTTTGTGATCACCGTGCCGCGGATTTGATCCATGATGAACAGATCTGAAGCTGCAGATGCTTGAATGGTCCAGACAAAAGTGGCCGGTCCGCCTGCATAGGTGCCGGTGCTTTCCCAAATTCCCACCAACGCGCGATCCACGCTCTTCAGTTGAAACACTGGGACGCTCGTGGTGTTTTTCCGCAGGCTCCAGAGTTCAGCGGGGATTTTGCTGGGAGGTTGAGCTTCGTCCAGCTTTGTCCAGGTGCCGTGGAGACTGCCGGTGGTCACAAACGAATCGGGTTGTCCCGTCGCGTAGGTGCCTTTCCATGATTGGCCCTTGAACGTGTTCGCGCGGTCGAGGGACCAGCGGCCGGCCTCGGCATCCAGCACCCCGTCGAACTGAGTCAGGGACGAGAGTATCCAGGATTGATTCGGTTCGATCACTAGCAGGTAATTATGCTTCGTCGTGCCCTGGAGGGCATGCGCTTGCCAGGTGCCCACCAGTGTACCGGTGTCGATCGTCGAGGCTTTGGTGGGGCCGGTCGAGTCTGTCTCGCCCACAGTTCTTGTCTGGGTGACCGTCACCGGCGAAGTGCGCAAGATCAATGAGGATCCGGTCTGGCGATCGGCTGTGGCCGCGTCCGTGGAGGCCACGGGAGGCGGAGGTGGAATCCGGGAGGCCACGACGGCAGCTCCATACCGTTCCGCCGCGCTTCTGCCGATGGTCATCACGGAATCTGAAAGGTTCGTCGCATGAATAGATGACACCATGACGGTTATGAGATTGTCGCTGCTCAAAAATGTCAGGCGCGATAACGAGGGCGGGGAATCAATGCGAATAGCCCCGTCTCCCAGGCCAGCCACGAGCACAGTATCGCGTCTGAGCCGGTCCTTGTTGAATCCGGCGCGCCGGTCCTTGCCAGGGGTTTCGTCCACCTGCACGGTCACGGCATTGGCGCTGTCGCGGGTTGATTTGAAGACGCAGGTGGTCGCATCGGTACGCTCGCCTTCCCGGGCCGATTCGCCCAGCGCGCGTTCGGCCTCTGTCGACGTGATTAGGGAACAGGGGTCGGTGTTCGAGGTAAATGGCGAGAGCCCGTTCCCGCAGGAGATGAGGGTCAGACTAGAAAGGCACAAACTGCCGAACGAGAACCAGCGTGACATAAAAATAGAGACTCCAGAAGATGGAGAAATGATTGTACATGGATCGGGGGTCAGGTGCTACCCGCTCCATTGGGGGGAGCGGGGCTGGACCGAGTTGAACAACCTAGGGAAGTTCACATCAATGAGGAATAATAGGACCGTCGATTATCCCGCGACAAATTTCAGCGAGACGCCGTTGATGCAGTAGCGCAGGCCGGTCGGTTTCGGACCGTCATCGAAGACATGGCCCTGATGGCCGCCGCAGCGGGCGCAGTGGACTTCGACGCGGGTCATGAAGAACTTCGTGTCGGTGCGGTTCTCGACCACTTTCGGATCGATCGGCTGCCAGAAGCTGGGCCAGCCGGTGCCGCTGTCGAACTTATGCTCCGACGAATAGGCGGGTAGATCGCAGCCCGCACAATAATAGATACCGGCCTGATGATTCTCATGGAGCGGACTCGTAAAGGCCCGCTCCGTGTCCTCATGGCGCAACACCTGATAGGCCGCAGGCGATAGGAGCTTCTTCCACTCGTCGTCGGCCTTCGTCACTTTGGCAATGGCGGGGATGTCAATCTTGGGTGGCATAGGGTGTCTCCTTTATCGGCCGAAGCGATTAGATGGATGTCAGTCGGATAGCGGAGATAATCCTTACATAACGCAAGACGCAAGGGCAAGGAGAGGGGGGCGTGCGGCGGAGACGATACCCCGCCTGCTCCGGCACTTCGGCGCGACCACACTAAGTTGCTCAGCTGCTCAACGCCGAAACTTGTTCCATTCAATGCTTCGCCTGAACGGAACTTCGAACATCGGCATTGCCAGCCGGGAGCTGGTCGCAGCTGATCAGCAAGTGTGGTACCCGCGCCTTCGTACAAGTCGCAGACGGGGTATCGCCTCCGCCGCACTTGGGAGGGAAGGAAGGAAGAACCGGACGATCCCGCTCCTTCGGTGACGTTCGCGTTCAGCCCCAGCCCCTTAGGGGGGTGGGTTAAGATCGTGCAAGTCGCAGGAAAAGTAATTGCCTTCGCCGTACATGGGAAAGGGAGAACGCCGTGCAGGCAGGAACGAGGAGGGCTGACGTATGACGGGGATGAAGAGGCGCTCTTCGTTTACGCAAATAGACGATGTCTCTGGATTAGCGAGACGTCAGCTCGCGCGCATGTGAGATTTCACGGTGCCCAACGGAACGGACTTGTGAAGCCTCGACCGTGATAACCGCGGCAGTCTTTCCTTCCAAGGTGGTGAATTCCACCTCGTACGCCTGGCCATCACGATAGATATGTACGACCGTGCCGACATCACCAGCCACAAGCCCTTCACTGGGCACTGCGGTTCCCAGGACCACAAGGTCATGTTCTTTAATCATAATGGCAACTCCTAATCGAATGGATAGGCCGTTGGCCATGTGAGGCGTGCCAGTATTCTCTCAGCCGGCTTTTGCCGTCACACGCAATTTGACGTGAGCCTTTTTCTGAAGCGCATTTACGATGCTGAAGAAGTTATCCGTGCTGGGGTTGCCACGTGGGGCCAACATCCGATGCAAGCTCTTACTCGGCTTCTTGAGCGTGAGAGCCAGCTCCTCAAACCCTACAGTGGCATTGACGAGATCCCGGAGGATGGCTTTGCCCACGGCGGTGTCACCTGCGAAGTAGGCGTTGAGCGCTTCTGTAAACAGCGCTTCCCGAAAGCGCGGATCCCGTTCCACGCGCGCCGCAATGGTGTTTCTAAATTCCCGTGTGAGTGCCATAGCGTGCTCCGTTCCGTGTTACGTCTTCTTAGTGGTAGTTCGGCGGCGATAGTCGGCCCAACGTTCTTTAGCCGTTTCGATAGCCTGTTGCTGACGTTGTTTCGTACTGCCACCCAGCAGGATCACGAGGCGGTCACCGTCTTTGCCGAAATAGATTCGATAGCCCGGTCCCGCATCGATCTTTCGCTCAAAGACTCCAGCCCCAACCCCTTTCACATTCGACCAATTCCCCGAACTGAGCTGATACAGCGCCGTCGCAACTTTTGCTGAGGCAACGGCATTGAGCCCTTCGAACCATGCGGCGAAAGGTGAACGGGACTGGGGGTCGAGATATTCTAGTATGCGTATCTCGGACATGGATATAGTAACTGTTAAGTTACCACTGGTCTTAGGGGATATGCAATTGTATTTACATGAGGATGGGAGGAGAGCAATGCGAGATGGCGGAGCGTGAGATTTTGTGGCAGGGCGGCGGTAGAGTCATCGGCGGCGAAGAGTACGCAGAAGGGAGAGGGGGAGTCAAGAAAGGAGTGAGCATCTTGCAGGCTTATGCGCCATTGGCGTAGTCTGAATCATCATAAAGGACGTGGCGTTTCAAGAACTACTGACGAGTATTCGGCAGGCGGTGAAAATACGGCGAGGGACTGCGAAGCCTGCTCGTGTCGCTACGTTTAGGCCGACCGATGTGAAGAGTGTTCGGGAAAAGCTCAAGGCGTCACAAACCGAGTTTGCCTTGATGATCGGGGTGAGCGTGGCGACCTTGCGTAACTGGGAGCAGGGAAGACGAATCCCTGATGGTCCTGCACTCGCGCTGTTGCGCGTCGCGGCTAGGAACCCCCGAGCGGTAGCCGAAGCTCTGCACCGCGAACCGCGCAAAGGCGCAGCCTAGTCATATCTTCGACCAACTGCTCTTGGCCTGTCGGCCGTCCTCTTCTCGTTGTCGTCGGGATCAACTCTCGATTTACTTCAAAGCTGGCGGATTCGCGGCGGCGTCGGCGGCGAGGTCGCGGAGGAGGCGTTGGTAGTCTTTGTCGTTCCGGAGGAGTTTCGTCGCGGCGAGGAGGAGGTGATCGAGTTCCTCGTCGGTCAGCGCCAGGTTGGTGGGAATATTCATGAGCCGGGCTTCTTCTTCCGGGTCGGTGACGGCCATCAAACTGGCATTGATGAAATAGATGTCGGCATCCGCGGTGAAGACGCTCTCATCGCCGGGCGGGCGCTGGCGGAGTTCCCGTCGCCATTGCGCCACCGACTGGCGCATGAGTTCCGCCGTGTCGGTGGAATAGCGGTTGATCGGAATGTCGACCAGAGCCCGGCTCACCCGCATGAGGCCGGGAATTTCGTTCAGCATATACTCGCTCGGATCCGGCGTGGTCTCGGCGCTCACCATCAGATAGACCAGCTTGCGGATCTTCTTCGCACCTAGCGAGCGAAACGTGGACTCAAGGCCGCCGATATAGGCGGTATTCTCCAGCACCTCGCGCATGCCGATGTTGTCGGACAGGCCGCCGTCCAGCAGATGCACAGAGGGGCGCTTCTTGGGATCGAGATACGACCTCAGTTCATTCGCCCGCTGCCGGCCCCAGGCCGTCGTTTTGTCCTCCTGGAGCACCGGGGGAGATATATACCCGCATTGACCGGCGTAGTTCGTCATCGAAATCGGGCTGAGAATCAGCGGCAGCGCGGCCGACGAGGCGGTCGCCACCGAGATGGGGAGTTGGCTGAGGTCGGAGCAGAGCAGGTCGAACTGCCGCTGATTGAACTCAAACCGTGCGAGGCTGGCCATATCGGAGGCGTGGATAAAGACCATCGGCCGCCGGCGCTGCGCAACCAAATCGCCGAACGTGTGTCCGTCGAAGAGCGCTTCGTCCAACAGTTCCGAGAAGACATGCGCCCGGCCGAAATAGGGAGACCAGAGCCGCAGCCAGTTCGACGGCGAGCGGAAGATCCGCGCGCGCAGTTCGCTCTCCCAGTCCTTCCGGAGAAAGCGGTATTCGAAGTCGTGAAATATCCGGTCGCCGTAAAGCGCATAGTACGCCGCCGTGAAACTGCCGCCTGAGAGGGCATTGATGATGTTCAGCTCATCGACCAGCCGCTTGTCGACGCCCTCCCACCGGATCTGCGTCCGCGCCAGCTCCCGCAGCACGCCATAGGAAAGCGCCGACGCCCGCGCGCCGCCGCCGGAGAAAGACGAAACGATAAAGAGCCCGTCCGTGCTGCCGGTGTTGGACGGAGGGAGGTTCGTAGAGCGATAGCCGTAGTTCGGGTCAAACTGATCCAGCGGCGCATTCATCGTCGGCCGCACATACTGACAGCCGAGCGTGAGGCCAAACAGGGCAAGCAACAGCCACGCGGCCGCCAACCGGCCAATGTGTTGTGAGGGGGTGTCCATTTTTTCGGCGAAGAGTACGCAGGAGGGAGAGGGGAGTCAAGGATAGAGAGGGGGCAGGAAGGCTTTCTTCGATGCTGACTCACAGGGGAAATCCGATCTGCCATCGTCAGGACCGGAGTCGGTTGCCAGTGTGCGATTGACAGCTCAGCGTCTAGCGTATATGGTTGCCATATACATGTAGGGGCCAGATGACGCGACTGCCGGGCGTGGAAGGGTTTAATTGGGACGAGGCCAATCTTGCCAAAAATTGGGAGAAGCACCGCGTTACTCCGTGGGAGTGCGAGCAGGTCTTCTTCAATGTGCCTCTGGTGGTCGCCGACGATCTCGCCCATTCTGCGGTGGAGCCTCGATATTATGTGCTGGGACAGACTGATGCCGCACGCCGCTTGTTTCTCGTCTTCACCATCCGTAGACGGCGCATCCGCATTATTTCAGCCAGAGATATGAGTCCCAAGGAGCGGAGGACGTATCGTGA
>CAZXNN010000165.1:0-6982 GCA_964641915.1 uncultured Nitrospira sp.
ATCACAATACGGGACCGTTGAGGGTGTTGAACCGGTGGCGGGAGTCATCGATCACGCCCGCAGAATGTTCCCTCACATTCGATTCGAGGCAGGGACGGCCGAGACGGTCCTCAAACGGCCGGATTTTTCCCCGTATGATGTCGTGCTCTGCTCCGAAGTGATCGAACATGTGCCGGATCGGAAAAAACAATCGTTTCTGGACGAGCTCAAACAACTGCTGACTCCGGAGGGCTATGTCATCCTCACTACCCCAAGGGGAGAAATGTGGGAACGATGGAAGACCATAGCAACCCCCTCTCAACCTGTCGAAGACTGGATTACGGAACAAGACCTTGAGCAACGCTTTATTGCCCAGGGCCTGACTCCGTTGGGACTGGAACGAATCTATGTCGAGATCCCGAATCTTCGCTACATTCCAGCGCCCACCCCGCATGATTTGAAGACGATGAATCTGCTGCCGATCTACCAGGTCTGGGTGGCGCAGCGGGCGGCGGAAGACTCTCAGGTACAGCGCCAGGCAGTGAACCGCGCGCCCATGGTCAGCGTCATCATCCCGACGCACAACCGGCCGCATCGCCTCCGGACTGCGCTGGCCAGTGTGCTCGCTCAGGAGTACAGAGACTTCCAGATCATTGTCGTCAACGACGGCGCCACGCCGGTCGAACCGGTCATCGCCGCATTCAATCATGACGGACGCATTACACTGATCAATCATGATCGGAACAGAGGCCTGGCGGCCTCACGCAACACCGGCCTTCGCCAGGCTGCCGGGAAGTATGTGTGCTATCTCGACGACGACGATCGCTTCCTTCCGGATCATCTCGGCACTCTGGTCGGTCAATTAGAGACAGGTGATTGCAAAGTGGCCTACACCGATGCCTGGAGAGTCCATGAACAGATCGACGGCGAGACGATCACGGAAATCGCCCGTGATCAACCGTATGCGGAAGAGTTCAATCCCCACCAACTATTGATCGGGAATTACATTCCCGTTCTCTGCGTTATGCATGCGCGAGCTTGCCTGGATGAAGTCGGCCTCTTCGACGAGAGTCTCTTCGTCCATGAAGATTGGGATCTCTGGATCCGTATGGCCACCCGCTATCCCTTTGCGCATATTCCAAAAACCACGGCCGAATTCACCTGGCGTGTCGACGGTTCTTCGATGACCAGCCACTCCCAGGAAGCATTTCTGAGAACGACTGAAATAATCTATCGCAAGTACGCTCCCTATGCAGCCAAATACCCCGCCGTGTTCGAAGGACAGCAGAGCCGCCTCCGGGAGATGAAGCGGACCCAAGCTCATAAACGCTTTACCTGTTCCATCATTATCCCTGCGTGGAACAAGGTCGAACTGACCCAGCAATGTCTGGTCGCCCTCGGTCCGGCGACGGAGGATGTCTCATTCGAACTGATCGTCGTCGACAATCACTCAACCGATTCCACGCCTGAATTCCTCGCATCGCTGGGAGGGGACGTCCGAATCATTACGAACGACGAGAATCTCGGTTTTGCCAAAGCCTGCAATCAAGGAGCGGCCGTCGCCACGGGCGAGTATCTCGTCTTTCTGAATAACGATACGATTCCGCTCAAAGGATGGCTGAGCGCGCTGGTCGATGAAGTGAAGACCAATCCTGACGTCACCGTCGTCGGCAGCAAACTGCTGTATCAGGACGGCACAACACAGCATGCCGGCGTGGCTATCGACCGTAATAACCTCACGCCCTACCATATCTACAATGGCTTCGCGGCCGATCATCCGGCCGTCAATAAGCGGCGCGAACTGAATGCCGTGACCGGAGCCTGTCTCCTCATCCGGCGCTCCATGTTTACGGACATCGGCGGGTTCGATGAAGGGTTCATCAACGGGTTTGAGGATGTCGATCTGTGTTTCAAAGTACGCGATAAGCAGGGTCGCATCATCTATCAACCTCACAGCGTGGTCTACCACCTGGAAAGCCAGACGCCGGGCCGCAAACAGCACGACCAGTCGAATGCGATTCGCTTGCAGCAGCGATGGGGGCACTGTTGGTGGTTGATCGATGACGACCGCATCTATGCTGAGGACGGCTACAAAGCCGTGACGGTTGAGAAACACGGTGTTCCATCATACGAATTGCATCTACTCGACACAAGCGAAGAGCGCGAGGCCTGGGATCTTGTCGCGTCCATGCAACAGGCGGCACATGAGCAAGACCTGGCAACCGTCGAGGCGGTCTTGAAACGGCATGCGGAGTGGCCGGCCGACTCGTCCATTCTGCAATGGGCGGCCTCTGTGGCGACGGCCATGAAGCTGCCACGTGACGCCGAGGAGTTTCGGCGCCGGGCTGAATCCCTCAATGATCCCGCATTTCGCGACTTGGAAGACATTCGCACTGCACTCACCGCCGGTCATTTGGCGATGGCGTCAAGCCGCGTCGACGCGTTGCTCAAACAATATCCCACGCATGCTGAGGCCCTGCTCCTTCGGGCGATTCTTCATATGCAGCGGGAACAATACCGCGAAGCGGAAATCGCCTTTACCACGGCGCTCAATCAAGGAGCCAACCGGAAGAAGTGCCTCATGGGAGTCGGCATGGCGTCGATGGGCCGCGCCTACCCGCAGGGAGCCTGGCAGACCTTCCTACGAGTCCTCGCGGAAAACCCCGATGATGCCGATGTGATTCATTGGCTGCTGCGTGCAGGGACCGCGCAAAATCGCTGGCGGGAGCTCAGCGTCCAACTGCACAACTTCCTCGCGCGGAACCCGAGTGATCTGTCGGTCCGGTTCGCCTGCGCCGGTGTCTTATTGCGTGACGATCAGGTGGACGCGGCGCGCCAGGAATACAATCAGCTTCTCGCGCTGGCTCCCGCGTATGAAGGATTGATTGAACTCGGGCAGGCCATCGCCGCAAAAGAGAGCGTGTTGGCGCTGAATGTGTCCAACGCCTAGGCGCACATGTCCAGAACGCTTGTCATTCAACTCGCGCGACTCGGCGACCTCGTGCAAACGATGCCGATGATTGCCGCCTTGCGTAAGCAGTGTCCTCGCGACACGATCGACCTCCTCTGTCCTGAGCCGCTTCGGGATCTCGGCACTTTGATTCCAGGGCTCGCTCAAGTGATCGGATGGGACGGAGCCAGATGGCATCGCTGGGCAGCTCGTGCCACACAGGGGATTCAGCCGGACCAGCGGGAGGAGATCGAGCAGGAGCTTGCCGCCCTCTGTCCTCGGCCCTATGATCGGGCGTTTGTGCTCAATCAGCATACCCGTGCCATCGTCGCCGGTACGCTACTGGCGAATGAGTGTATCGGCCCGCTCGCTCAGGGGCCGCTGAGTGAGGAGCTGACACCCTGGGCCGCCTATGTCAGGGAGATTGCGCGGACCCGCCGCTCAAACCGCATTCATCTATCCGATGCCTTTTGCGGCATGTGCGGCCTCCTCCCTCCGGGAATGTCGCCCCGCTGCCTGACGCCGCTTGTTTCACCATCGAGAAACCTTGAGCAAATCGGTCGAGGCGGGGGGCCCTGGATCGGGATCATTGTCGGAGCAGGGGATCCGGCCCGCCTGGTCCCGGTTGATGTCTGGCGGACATGGATTGTGCGCTTTCTGAGCGTGCTTCCGAGAGGCCGTATCGTATTGATCGGCCAGGGAGCGGAATGTGAGCGCGCACGTGACATCCAGTCGACGCTGCCACCATCCATTCTAGGGCGGATCTGGGACATTACCGGACAGACGACCATTCATGAGCTGGCGCAAACGCTCACCCGTTGTCATCACGTCATTGGCTCAGATACAGGCCCCTTGCATCTGGCCGCCGCAGTCGGCACTCCGACCCTTGGGTGGTATTTCGCACGAGCCCGGGTCCACGAAACCGGTCCCTATGGTTCCGGTCACCGCATTTGGCAAGCCCAGAGTGAAGATGGGGGAGCTGTGGTCCCAACCACGTGGCCCATCGAGCCCACTCTGGATGCGCTCGTGAACCAGTCCCCTCGAACGCAGACCCACTGGTCACCATGGATCAGTCAGACCGATGAGTGGGGCACCTATTACACCGAAGCCGGGCAATCCTCGGCCTCGCCACGGGAACGTGAAGCCCTGTGGCATGAGCTGTCACCTGCCACGCCGGCATGAGGAGCGTATGAATCTTCTACAGACACACCTCGACGGTATTCGAAAGACCTTTCCGGAACTGGTTGCGGCTGTTTCAGATAGTGCCGGAGGGATACTTGCCATCGCACCGTCGCGAGAAGGCAGTCCGTCTGCCACGCAAGATGGACAATGGATTCACAGTGGCTACGACCCGAGGAGGGAAGCCCAGTCATGGGCCGCTCTGCAAGCCAAGGAATGGCAGGCCGGAGAATTGGGCGTGGTGCTCGGTGTGGGACTGCTCTATCACGTTGAGGCCTTAGTCGCATCGAAACCCACCGGTGCTCGAGTGGCTGTCGTCATCGCTGACATTGCTGCGTTCAAAGATGCCCTGGCTGTTCGTCCTCTCGGCCCCTGGTTTAACGCGGTTGAATGGATTTGGGGTAGTTCCGACGAAATGGCGACACAACTCGCGTCTAAGTCGGCCCCGCTCCGCTTTTTCACCTACGCACCGGCGGCGCGCCCCTATGCCGCACAACACCAGGCCCTCGATGTAGAGCTGCGCCGGCTGCTCGCGACCAGGCAACATGGACGTCTGCATGTGGCGGTCGTGGGGCCGATCTACGGCGGCTCATTGCCGATCACCGGATACGTCGTGCGGGCACTTGAATCCCTCGGGCACCGAGTGAGTTGGGTGGACCACAGCATCCATCACGCCAGCTATGCGCGGTTCAATACTTTCCGCGATCCCCGCCATCGGCTCTCGATGCAAAGCCGCTTTGCCGATGTGCTCAGCATGGGCACGCTGACGGAACTCGCGGAAGATCCTCCGGATCTCGTCCTGGCCATGGCGCAAGCTCCCATGTCGCTCGGCGCCCTGGAGCATCTGCGACGGAAGAAATTCATCACGGCCATGTGGTTCGTCGAAAACTATCGGCATTTGACGTACTGGCAGCAACTCGCTCCCGGATACGATTATTGGTTCACCATCCAACAGAAGGACTGTCACGACGCCCTCAGGCGGGCAGGAGCGCCGCAGGTCAGCTACCTCCCCATGGCCGCAGATCCGTCCGTGCATCGCCCTCTGACGTTGACGATGAACGAACAACTGGAGTTCGGATCGGACCTGTCATTTGTCGGAGCCGGCTATGCCAACCGCCGGGCTGTCCTCCCTCGTTGGATCAGTAAGGACTGGACATTCAAAGTGTGGGGGAATGAATGGGATGGAGCCGACGCAATGGCGCCGGTCTTACAACGAAACGGAGCGCGGATCGACACCGATACGTGCCTCAAAGTGTTCAACGCCACTGCGATCAATTTGAATCTCCACTCGAATACCGGTGAGGGCCTGGACCCGGCAGCAGACTTTGTGAATCCCCGCACGTTTGAGCTGGCGGCTGCTGGCGCCTTCCAACTCGTCGATCAACGGGCACTTCTTCCCGAGTGCTTTACCGAAGACGAGATCGTCAGCTTTGGAAGCACTGACGAGGTCGCCTCCCTGATCCGGACCTGGCTTCGAGATCCGGTCGGTCGCCGGACCATCGCCGATGCGGCCCGGCAGCGGGTCTTGCGGCAGCATACCTATGAACATCGCATGAAGGACCTTCTGGCCGAATTGGGCATGCGGGAACCGGATCGGTTGGGTTCGATCCTGCGAGGAGAACGGACTGCGGAGGTTCTCGCGGCACAGACGACCACGCCGTCTGAACTCGCTCCGATGTTGCGGCAATTCGCGCCCGAAAAGCGGGTCGAGCTCAAGGATCTGGCGGCACAGATTCGCGCCCGCGGTCCCCGCACAGAACTCAGCCGCGAAGAGCTGCTCATCCTCATGCTGGAAAGTTATCGGACTGAAACCAGGGATTTGGTATGAACCGGCAGGTACTGATCCTCAATATCACGCGGATGGGTGACCTGGTCCAAATGGGGACCTTGCTGGCCCGGCTGCAAGAAGAATGGCCGGGCGTGGCGGTCGATGTAATCGTGGATCGCCGGTTTGCTGCCGTCGCGTCCTTGCTGCCCGGGATCCGGGACATTATCACCTACGACTTCCATGCCCTGATCGATGAGAGCCGCGCTGCAGTCAAGAGCGTCACCGCCCTCTATATCGACCTCGCAACCTGGGCTCGTCCGTTGGTCGAGCGACGCTACAATCGCATCATCAATCTCACCTTCAATCGTCCGAGCGCATTGTTGGCTTCCTACATCGGCGCACCGGATATCCGCGGGGCCCGATGTGCCTGGGACGGGGAGAGTGTCATCGAGAATCCCTGGATGTCGTATTTCACCGACATGCATCACTTCCGCGCCATGAATCGATTCAATCTAGTCGACGTCTATGCGCTGGGAGGCAGCGGACCGGGCACCCACGCGCCATTGTCCGTGCGAGTCACCCCTGCCGCGCGCGAATGGGCCCGGCGCTTTCTCGCGGCGGCGCCGGAAGCGCCACGAGAATGGATTGCCGTGCAAGCCGGAGCGAGCGACGTGATGAAAGCCTGGCGGCCTGAACATTTCGGCCGCACGTTGGCGCACATGAGCAGCAGATGGACGGGCGGAGTCGTCCTCATCGGAACCCCGGCCGAGCAAGACACCATCGCACAGGTCGTCCGAATCTACCGGGAGGCCGGAGGACGCAGTCCAGTCCTCAATGCGGCAGGCCACACGACCCTGGAGCAGCTGGTGGGTTTGCTCGCGGAGTCCCGTCTGCTCTTAACCAACGATACCGGCCCGATGCATCTGGCCGTCGGCGTTCAGGTACCGGTGATCGACCTTTCCGTCGGGCACGTGGATTTCCGGGAAACCGGTCCCTATGGATCGGGGCATTGGGTCGTCCAGCCAGAGCTGGAATGTGCCCCCTGCGGATTCGACCAGGTCTGCGCCCATCAAACCTGTAAGGATCGTCTTCCAGTGACCATGGTG
>CAZXNN010000166.1:0-6976 GCA_964641915.1 uncultured Nitrospira sp.
GTTGCGTGCATATCGCGCCGGGCCACGGGATGGAGGACTACATCCTGGTCCTCAACCACAATGCGAGCGCGTCGGTCGGCGAGAAGCTGGAGATCCTGGCGCCGGTCGATAACGGCGGGAAGTTTACGGACGTCGTGAAGGAGTTCGCCGGTCAGCATGTGTTCAAGGCCAACCCGAAAGTCGTGGAATTCCTCCAGGCCAACGGGCGGCTGCTAGGCCATGGCTCGCTGAATCACTCCTATCCGCACTGCTGGCGCTGCAAGAGTCCGGTCATTTTCCGGGCGACGGAACAGTGGTTCGTGTCGATGGAGACGAACGAGCTGCGTCAGGAAGCCCTGGCGGAGATCGAGCGGGTGCAATGGATTCCGGCCTATGGCCGCGACCGGATCAACGGCATGATTCAAAACCGGCCGGACTGGTGTCTCTCGCGCCAGCGTGTGTGGGGTGTGCCGATTCCTGGATTTACCTGTACGGGTTGCCGGACGGTCGTCGCCGATTCGACCATTATCGAGCATGTCGCCGGTCTCATGGAGTCGAAGGGCGCGGATGTCTGGTTCGAGCGAACGGCCGCCGAGTTGCTTCCAGCCGGGACTGCCTGTGCCAAGTGCGGCGGGACCGCGTTTGAAAAAGAGCGGGACATTCTGGATGTCTGGTTCGAGTCCGGTGTGAGCTTTGCTGCCGTGCTCAAGCCTAGAAAGTGGTGGCCTGCCGATCTCTACCTCGAAGGGTCCGACCAGCATCGGGGCTGGTTCCACAGCGCGCTGCTGGCCGGCGTGACGACCGATCGCCGCGCACCCTACAAGGCGGTGCTGACGCATGGCTTTGTGCTCGATGGGCAGGGCAAGAAGATGTCCAAGTCGGCGGGGAACGTCGTCGCGCCGCAGGATGTGATCAAACAATCAGGCGCAGAGATTCTGCGTCTATGGGTGTCGGCGCAGGACTATCGTGACGATCTCAGAATCTCACCTGAAATCTTGACCCATCTCATTGAAGCCTATCGGAAGATCAGAAATACCTGCCGCTTTCTACTGAGCAATCTGTATGACTTCGATCCGGCGAAAGACCGCATCCCCTACGAGCAGTTGCCTGAGTTGGACCGATGGGCTCTGCATCGGCTGAGCGAGCTGATCCCACGGGTGAGGAAGTCCTATGACGAATTTGAGTTTCATACGATCTTCCATGCGCTCAACAACTTTTGCTCAGTGGATCTGAGTTCCGTCTATCTCGATATTCTGAAAGACCGGCTCTATACCTTCCGCAAGGATGCGCACGAGCGTCGCAGCTCCCAGACCGTCTTGTACGACATTCTCGTGGCCATGACGAAACTCATGGCTCCCGTATTGAGTTTCACCGCCGAGGAAATCTGGCGGACTCTCTCGGCGCAGGTGCCAGGCGGTATGGCAACGCAGAGTGTTCATTTAGCATCCTTCCCGGAAGTTAACCCGGCTTGGACTGATTCTAAAATGGCAGAAGAATGGGATCGGCTGTTGAAATATCGAACGCAGATGCAGGCTGAATTAGAGGTTAGCCGTAGAGACAAGGTGATTGGATCACCTCTGGAGGCTAATACTACGTATGAAGCTGATCCCATTAGCTATCAATTTTTGAAGCCACGTGAAAGTGTGCTCGCAGCGAATACAATTACTTCTCAGGCCACAGTCATTGAAAATCCGGCGCTCGTAAACCAAGTCATAGTGAAGGTCGCGAAATCATCGGCAGGAAAATGTGAGCGTTGTTGGAACTATCGGGAGGCCGTGGGTAAGGATGCCGTGCACCCGACGCTGTGCGACCGGTGTTTGGAGGCGATCCGTTGAGCGCCTCAACTTTGCGTAATCTGGTCCTGGCATCGTTGACGGGAACGGTGATCGTAACCGATCAGCTGTCGAAGATGCATATTGTGCAGACCATGCGACTGCATGAGTCTATTCAAATTATTCCCAATTTGTTCAGCCTGACCTACATCCGCAACCCGGGTGCCGCGTTCGGATTGTTGGCGGGGAGCAGCAATGCCTTCCGGATGGTGTTCTTCGGACTGACGTCGATTTTCGCCCTGGTGTTGCTCGGAACTATTCTCTACCGCATGCCGGAGCGGGAATGGATGGGGCGCTTGAGTGTGTCGGCGATTCTCGGCGGCGCCATCGGCAATCTCATCGACCGGCTCCGGTTCGGTGAAGTGATCGACTTCCTGGATGTGTATATCGACAACTACCATTGGCCGGCGTTCAATGTGGCGGATTCTGCGATCACGGTCGGCGTGATCTTTCTGATCATCCACTTCATGTTTGAAAAGCCGGATGTCTCGCCGGCGTCGCCGGAGACTCCTTCAGTTCAGACCCCCGCCCCGTAGAGATTCTCTCTTCCAAGTCTCCCGCAGCCTCCCTGCCACCACGACGCTTCCCCGTAGTGGCTGGTTCCCAATGCACGCGAAATAAACTGCCAGATGAGGCTTGCTAGCGCACGACGATGAACACAAGGACTCCAAGCGCGATACGGTAGTAGGCGAATACTCGCAAGGTGTGCCGCTGGACATAGGTCAGGAAGGCTGCGATGACAGCCCAGGCGACGAGGAAGGAGACGAGCATGCCGATGCCCAATGCCACATAGTCTGCCTGATTGAATATGGCTTTCGCCTTCAGCATTTGGTAGGCAGTGGCGGCGATGATGGTTGGCAAGGCGAGGAAGAAGGAGTATTCGGTCGCGACTTTACGGTCGAGCCCGGCGAGTAAGCCGCCGATGATGGTAGAGCCTGATCGGGACATGCCGGGAATGAGCGAGGCACATTGGGCGACGCCGACCCAGAAGGCGGACTTGATCGAAACTCGGTCCAACTGGGTGGTCTGGATTGTCGGCTGTCGGGCTTCGACCGCGAGAATAATAAGTCCGCCGATGATGGATGTTGCGGCAACGGTCTGGGGTGTGAACAGCGCGGATTTGATCCATCCGTGCGCGAGGAAGCCGACGCCGGCGGCCGGGAGGAAGGCCAGTCCGAGCCCGATCACGAACCACAGGTGAGGATGAGCTTGCATGGAGGCCTGGATGAGCGCCTTCCATGTGGGATGCTGGCCGCTCCGTTGCAGCGTCTGCAAGGCCGCTTGCTCTTGCCACGCGCCGGAGAGGAGGCGGCCGATTTTCTCCCGTTCAAAGACGATGACGGCGAGAATGGCGCCGAGCTGAATCGAAATCTCTGCGTTGGCTGCCGCATCACCCGTGAACCCGAGCGCATGGCCCACGAGAATTAGATGCCCGGTTGAGGAGACCGGCAGAAACTCCGTCAGCCCTTCGACAATGCCGAGGATGACCGCTAAGACAGGGCCCCATTCAGTCATGACGTTCCTGTTTCGAACCGTGGGCTTGTGGAGAGTACGTATTGCTGCGATCATCACAGAGCTATCGGTTGTCGTCAAGTTCAGAGATGCTTCTCGCTGGTTGCTCTTTTGCGATGTGGACCCTGGCGACCGCTGCAAATAAGTTGACAAAGAAGGACTGTTGGCATACACAGAAATTGAATGAGTACGGCAAAAGAGGAAGGCAACGGTTGGATTCCGTTCATTTCGTCATAAAGCAGCGGTTCCGTTCACCAATACGCGGTCATTGTAAGAGGGGGAGGTTCGTATGAGACGTGAGTGGATCTTGTCAGTACTGGTGGTCGTTGCCATGATGACCAGCGGTTGCGTGGTTTCGAATAAGAAGTATCAGGATGCGCTGGCGGAAGCGGATAGTGCGAAGATGGAGCTGGAGAAGACGCGCCAGCAGAAGAACGCGATGGAACAGCAGGTGAAGACGCTGAAGGAACTCAACGTCAAGTTCGGCGGCGAGGCCCAGGCGGCTCGCGACGAACTGCAGCGCATTGAGCATGGGCGGGACAAAGAGCGCGGTTCGATCGATACACGGACGAAGGAGCTGGAAGATAAGTTGAAGGCGGTGTCGTCCCAGAATCGGAACGTGCGGGCTGAGTATGAGGATGTGAAACGACACAATGAAACGCTGAAGTCGCTGGTGGCTCGATATCAGAAGGAGCTCAAGGACCGCTCCCGGTCGGTGACCGGCTCTTTGACGCCGTCCGCATCGCTGCCTCCGCTTCCGGGATCCGCCCCAACGGCTTCGGCGCCGAGCGCTCCCGCAGCCGGTTCGGCGGCGATGAATGTGAACAAGGCGTCCGCAAGCGATATGGTGTTGTTCCTGGGGTTGAAGAAAGACGAGGCCGATCGGATCGTGACCAATCGTCCCTACCGGGTGAAGGGCGAATTGGTGGCCAAGAACGTGGTGCCCAAGGAGACCTTCGACATGATCAAGGATCGTATTTCCGTCAGCCCGTAACTGTTTGCAGGGGCGATGATGCGGTCGATGAGGGCCGTTCCCCCGCCAGGGGGAACGGCCCTCATGCTTTCGGAGGCTGTCGCGGGATGATTCGTCTCGCAGCTTCCTGCTATGATGAATGCACTCTCATCAGGCAAGGATAAGCTTATGCGACGACTCGGGATCGTGCTCGGTATTGTAGCGGTGGGGTTTGCCATCGGCGGGTATGTGTTCTTCACCGGAGAGCGCAAGGTGCCGGTGCGCTATCGGACCGCCGCCGTCGAGCGGGGTTCCATCGTTTCTATCGTGAGCGCAACGGGTACCATTAATCCGGTCGTGTCAGTGCAAGTCGGCTCGCAAGTTTCCGGCATGATCAAAACTCTCCACGCGGACTTCAATTCGCGCGTGAAGGCCGGCGACATCGTGGCGGTGATCGATCCGGAACCGTTTAAGGCCCGTCGGGATCAAGCTGCCAGTAATCTGGAAATGGCGAAAGCAAATGTGGCCCGCGCCAAGACGGATGGGGCGCAGCGTAAACGCGAGCTCGACCGGGTCCGCTCTCTGATCGATCAGAATTTTGTGTCGCAGAATGATGTGGATGTGGCTGTGACCAGCGCGCAGGGCGCGGAAGCGCAGGTGCGCGTGGCCGAGGCGCAAGTCAAGCAGGCTGAAGCGGCATTGAACTCGGCTGATCTGGAATTGAAATACACCACCATCCGTTCGCCGGTCGACGGCATCGTGGTTGCCAGAAACATCGAAGTCGGGCAGACCGTCGCCGCCAGCTTCGCGACGCCGAACTTATTTCTGATTGCACTCGATTTGACGAAGATGCAAGTGGATACCAATGTGAGCGAATCGGATATCGGCGGAATCAGTGAGGGAAAGGATGCCACGTTTTCCGTGGATGCTTATCCCGGTGTGCGGTTTTCAGGATCCATCCGGCAGGTGCGGTTGGCTCCCATCAATGTCCAGAATGTGGTGACGTACAATGTTGTGGTTGCCGTTGACAATCAGGACTTGCGTCTGAAACCAGGAATGACGGCGAATGTTTCCATTGTCGTGGCGCAACGAGAGCAGGTACTCAAGGTGCCGAACGCTGCATTGCGCTTTGCGCCTCCCAAGAGCGAGCGGGCAGACGGCGGATTGGCTGAAGGAAAACCGGCCAAGGCTGAGGGGCGACCGGCTGCGAGCCGAGCGTCATCCGGCGCTATGGAATCCGGAGCCGCCGCACGTAAAGTCTGGAAACAAGATGAGTCCGGCGAGCTGGTCTCCGTGTCGGTTCAGACGGGGATTTCCGATGGCGTGGCGACGGAGATTGTCGGTGGATCGCTCGGGGACCAGGATACGGTCATCGTGGGGCTGGATGTGCCTCGATCGAATCGTCAAGGGAGCGAGCTGCCGCCCGGCTTCGGTGGCGGCGGCGGACAGCGCCGCACGCGTGACCGGGGTATTTAGTGGTCATGACACACTTCGTGCACGGTGTGATCGAATGCCGCTGACAAGGCAGGGCGCTCATGGATAGTGGGCATGGCCAGCCGGTCTCATTGATTCAGTGCGAAGACTTGTGGAAAGTGTATCGCCTAGGCGATGTGGAGGTGCAGGCCCTTCGCGGGCTGAATCTCACGATCGAGCAAGGCGAGTTTGTTGCGATCATGGGTTCATCGGGGTCAGGGAAGTCGACGCTGATGAACATGCTGGGTTGTCTGGATCAGCCCACCAAAGGCCATTATTGGCTGAACGGCGTCGATGTTGCGGCGCTTCGCGCCGATGAGCTGGCTGAGATCCGGAATCGGCAGATCGGATTCGTTTTTCAAAGCTTCAATCTGATCCCCCGCACCAGCGCCTTGGAAAATGCGCAGCTTCCTCTTTTCTATCGCGGTCTCCCTCTTCGCGAGCAGCGGACTCTGGCCGCGGCGGCGTTGGAGCGAGTGGGCTTGAGGGGGCGGGAACAGCACTATCCGACACAATTGTCCGGCGGGCAGCAACAACGGGTGGCCATTGCCCGCGCATTGGTCACGACGCCATCCCTCTTGTTGGCCGACGAACCGACCGGGAATCTGGATACAGAATCGAGCCGGGAAATCATGGCGATTCTTGATCGATTGAACAAGGAAGAAGGCATCACGGTTATCTTAGTGACTCATGAACCGGATATCGCGGCGTATGCCGCCCGTGAAATTGTGATCAAAGACGGCCAGGTCCTCACTGATCGGCATACCAAGCCCGGGCATCCGTCCCCTCTGGTGGGGCGCTGATGCCGGCATTTCTTCTCCTCACGCTCATGACGGCGATCCGTATCCTCAGTCGCAACCGGCTCAGGGCCGGGCTGACAATGTTAGGGATCGTCATCGGGGTAGGTGCCGTGATTGCCATGGTCAGTATCGGAGAGGGAGCCAAGGCGGCGGTGCAGGCGCAAGTCGCCAGTATGGGAACCAATGTCATCATCGTGCTGCCGGGGTCAACGACCGTCAGCGGCGTGCGGGGCGGACAGGGCGGCGCAGTCACGCTGAATGTGTCCGATGCGCTGGAGATGAAGAAGCGCATCCCATTGCTGCAAGATACCGGGTGGGCGAAGCGTGATGACATGCAGATCGTCAATGGGAACAAGAATTGGAATGGGTCCGTAAAAGGAGTGTCACCAACCTATTTGACGAACCGTGACTGGTCGATTAACAGAGGC
>CAZXNN010000167.1:0-6960 GCA_964641915.1 uncultured Nitrospira sp.
TAGGACACTCCTAAGAACATCAGTTCGATGGCAGGATAACGAGCCATCGGCGAGAATTGCAAGCGCACAGTTTCATCATAACTATCCTGGTCTGGCAAATGCGAAAGCTGGATCACGCTCGCCTGGATCCATTCAGTCTTTTGAAGCGCGCGGAAAGCCGTCTGTTATCCTTGATCTCGAATATCAGGGTCTTGATCCGGAGGCCAAAGCCTTGAGCCGATCCAGATTGATGGCTTCCATACGATGATCGTCGCGGCCGACCACGGTCGTGGCCATGGTGAGCGCGTTGAGGATCGCTTCTTCAGTCGCTTCGACTGTGGCAGCGATCATCGGATTCAGATGGGTGTCGGCCAGATGAGTCAGTGTATAGGTGGGTTCTTTGGGATAATGCGGAATAATATTGGCGGTGGAGAAGGCGAGTATGAAATCGCCGCTACCGTGGCGCGCGGTCGAACCCGTGCGGGCGAGTCCAAGTGCGGCGCGCTTGGCCAACCTGGTGAGTTGTCGGCCATCCAGCGGCGCGTCGGTAGCGATGACGATGATAATTGACCCCTCGCTCTGGCCAGGCGAGAGGACTTCCGCTACCGCTCTGGGCGCTTCATACAGCTTCCCGACCGGCACACCTCCCACGACGAGTTCCGGTCTCCGGCCGTGGTTCGCATTGACCAACACGCCTATCGTATAGCCGCCTTCCTTTTCAGGCAGCGTGCGTGAGGCCGTTCCGATGCCGCCTTTAAATCCATACGAGACCATGCCGGTGCCGGCGCCGACGGTTCCTTCTTTGACCGGGCCACTGGTCGCGCCATCGAGCGCGGCGATGACATCCTGTTCAGACACATGACGGCCTTGAATATCATTCAGGCGCCCGTCGTCACATTCGGCGACAACCGGCGTGAGCGTATCGTCCTCGATGCCGATCGCCGGATATTGTTTGATCATCCAGCTCATCACGCCATTCGCCACCCGGGGCACATTGAGGGTGTTCGTCAATGCGATGGGATATTCCAGAAATCCCGCCTCCGACACCCAGGCCAGACCGGTCATCTCTCCCGTGCCGTTGAGAACAAACGAGCCGGCCGCCACCTTCTTATGCCACACATCATCGCGCGGAATGATGACCGTCACGCCTGTGCGCACCGGCCCTTGCCCAGGCTTCAGCGCCCCTTCCCCGGAGATGAGTGTCTGGTGCCCGACCTTGACGCCAGGCACATCCGTAATCGCGTTGAACGAACCGGGCGCATAGTTTCCGATGATGATTCCCAGATTACGGACACGCTCTCGCGCGTCAGTCCCCTCCGCCGCACCGGCAATGGACCAGCCGTTCCCTAAGGCAATGCAGACCGCAACTGCCAGCAGTGCGCGCCTAGATTTCATGACTCGACCCTCGATGCGGAATCGTCACGTCGATGGAGGGATGTTCACTCTGGATTGCTTCACCCAAGGACAAGGCCTGCTTTTCTTCACCATGGACGATAAAGACTTTGCTGGGAAGCGGATTGATGGCGCGGACATAGGCCAGGAGATCGTTGCGATCGGCATGGGCAGAGAGTCCGTTGAATTTCACGACCTGCGCTCGCCGTTTCGTCGGCACCCCAAAGATCGGCACCACGTCCCAGCCTTCGACTAGCTTGCGCCCCAGCGTGTGCTCGGCTTGAAACCCGACAAAGACGATGATATTCGCCTCGTCTTCAATGGCATGCTTCAAGTGATGAAGGACACGCCCGCCTTCACACATGCCCGAAGACGAGATAATGATCATCGGCCCCTTCATCGCATTGAGTCGTTTACTGTCGTCCGGAGACGAAACAAATCGGATATAGCGGGACGCAAACGGGTCCCCGTCTTCCGTAAACGTGCGATACGTTTCTTCGTCATAGCATTCTGGGTGCTGGCGAAAGACCTCGGTGGCCCTCGATGCAAGCGGCGAATCGATATAGATGGGAATTGGCTCGATGCGATCCTCGGCGACAAGCTCTTTGATCCGCATGACAAGTTCTTGCGTACGCCCAACGGCGAAAGCCGGCACGATGATTTTACTCTTGTGCGCTTTGGCGTGGGCAATCAGGTCTTGCGCCTTCTTCTTCATCTCCTCGCCGGCTTGCTCATGCAGGCGGTCGCCATAGGTCGATTCGAGAATGAGCACGTCACAGGGAGGCGGCGGTTCAGGATCACGCAAAATCGGCATATGCGATCGTCCCAGATCACCGCTAAAGAGGACGGTGGTCGTATTGCCCCGGACGGTGTACTTCACGCGAACGGCGGCCGACCCAAGAATATGTCCGGCATCATGAAACGTCGCCGTGACTCGCGGGGCGATCTTGATCCCATCGTGATAGCGCACACCAACAAAACGCCGAGTGATGCCCTCCACATCGTCGGTATCGAATAAAGGCTGCACGCACTTCTTGCCCCTTCGCCGCTCTTTCTTATTGACATAACGGCAGTCGCTCTCTTGAATTCTTGCCGCGTCCTGCAACATGATCGCGGTGAGATCCGCCGTCGCGCGCGTGAGGTGAACTTTGCCGGAAAAACGCTGCTGCATCAGCATCGGCAGGGCACCGGAATGATCAATGTGCGCATGCGAGAGAAGCACGGCAGACAATGATTTGGGATCGAAACCGAGTTCGCGGTTCTGCACCGCCGCTTCCTCACGTCGGCCTTGAAACATGCCGCAATCCAACAGGAGTCGGCAGCTGGACGTCTCGATCAGGTGCCGGCTCCCGGTCACTGAACGGGCCGCACCATGAAAGGATAGCTTCATTCCTTCGGCCTCACATCATGGTTACGGGCAATTAAATCCCATGCCTCCTGCGCAGTCTCCGCATAGTGGAAGAGCCTCAGGTCTTGCGGCCCAATCAGTCCTTCATCCACAAGGAATTCCCAACTGATCAACCGCTCCCAGAATGCCCGACCAACCAGCACGACGCTGACTCCGGCCACTTTTCCTGTTTGGATGAGAGTTAATGTTTCAAACAATTCATCGAGCGTGCCAAACCCGCCGGGAAATGCGACGAGAGCTTTCGCGCGGATGAGAAAATGCATCTTCCTTAGCGCAAAGTAGCGAAACTGAAAACAGAGCTCAGGGGTGATGTAGGGATTCGGATGCTGCTCGTGCGGCAGGGTAATGTTCAACCCGATAGATTTGGCCTGCGCGTCTGCCGCTCCACGGTTAGCGGCTTCCATAATGCCCGGCCCTCCGCCGGTCACGATGACATAGTCACATCGCCCGTCGATCTGGCAGGAACTGGATACTAACCGGGCAAATTCACGAGCGACCGCATAGTACTTGGAAAGCTCCTGTTGTCGCTTGGCCACGGCGACGTCACGCTGGAAGACTGGATCGTCTGGATGCTCGGCAGCGGCGCGCTCTGCGGTCAGCAGGGCTAACGCTGCAGCGACAGGCTCCTGGACGCGGGCACTGCCGAAGACCACGATTGTGGATTGGATTCCGTGCTCTTTTTGAATCAGTTCAGGCTTGAGCAGTTCAAGACCAAGCCTTAGCGGACGGAGTTCCTCCCGCTGCATAAATTCGGTATCACGGTCGGCAGGGATATAAGACGAAGAAGCGAGAATGGCGTCGGAGAAAGCACGATCTTCAGGAGAGCCCATATCCATGATCGGCATTATAGAGGGAGAAGTATGGGGCAGCAAATGGGGAACCGATGATGCTTGGGCATGAGCCTAAAACGGATACGGATTGAATCGAGGGCCGGAAAGCTGGCGTAGAAAACTCTGATGTGTCACAACCCAATTCTGGTCACAGAAAAGTTCAAACGCATCAACCCCAAACCCTGTACGAGAAACAATTAAGTCAGGATCGACTGGAGACCAGGGCTTAACCAACCACCCGAAGTTTACCCGCGAATACTTCATGTCGAGAAAACGATAGGTGGCCACGACTCCCAGATAGGAGTCTGTAATTGAATCCGGCGCACCCAACTTTATGATGACATCACTGAGAGTGGTTTTCCCTGACTCAATGAACGCCACATCATCCTGACTGATTGGCGAATTTAACGTAATGCGAATGACATTACAGCCAGCAGCGGTGAAGCACAAAAGCACGATCAAGAGACGATGGCAAACCCACGCTCGACGAGTGATCATTTCAATCTCCGAAGGGCCAGAACCGAAACTCCATCCCGTCCGTACGCTTCGAGACAATCACGTCCTCGACCGTTCCTTCTCGATTGATGATCACAAACAGATCATCGCTCTTAACTGAGAGCCGTGAAAAGTTAACAAGAATCAACAGAAGACTGCCCGCTTTGGCATCGTATCGATAATATTGATAGACGTCTCGTCCGTTGACTTGCAGCACTCGATCAGGCGCACCAAGGGCTGCAAGCACTTCGGCTTTTGACGATGTGCCTTTCTTGATGGAGGCGATCGCATCCGCTCTGATTTCATCTCCGAGGGTGCCTCGGCTGAAGGCACACCCTTGCGTGAGTAACAGGCCTAAGAGTGCGATTCCAAGAACGCTTCTTACTGACATATAGTACCTTCCTCCCTACGCTTCGTCTGGACGATCTTTTAAGCTATGCGCGTGGCCGAGGACAAAATCGGTTTCAAATACGGAATAGGACGATGGCTTGAGCCCGACACGTCGATACACGTCTTGGGCAATTGTGTTTTCTGACTCCACATAGAGCCGCACGCCACAGATACCAGGATCGGCCTTCGCACGCTCGAGCACCTTCGCGTGCATCTTCCGAAAAACTCCCTTCCGCCGCCAGGCCGGATCGACATATACGCTTTGGATCCACCAAAATGCCGCATTGCGCCAGTCGCTCCATTCATAGGTGATCATTAGTTGGCCTACAACCTGGTGCGTCAGTGGCTGTTCTGCTACCAGAAAAAATCCATGAACGGTGGAATTCAGCAGAGCCCGAGTCCCCCGTTGAAGGCGATCCTCCTCTAACCGCCGTCCTTCGGTTTCCAAGGCCATGGCTTGACTGAATGCGACGAGGTGTTCGATATCATCGAGACGGCCCAGCCTGACAGTCCATTCTTGTAGAGTCGTCATAATGATGGCTATGCGGCGTGAGGGGGTTGTAACCAGCCAGCCGCTGGCTTGAATAGCCCTGCGGAGAATTCCATCTTCATCGCATCTTCCGCTGGCAAATTGAGGGCATGCACCTCTCCTTCAGGGACAAAGGCGAGGTAACCGGTAAACGGATGGATGGCGGTCGGAACAAAGACCATCACAAGCCGATCGATGGGTGAGACTTGAAGGACGGAGGGAGCTGTTCCCATGACAAATCCCAACGCCCAAAGTCCATCCCGAGGGAACGGAAACGCCACCACCGTGCTTTGGCCGAATCTCGACCGAAAGTTCAAGATGTCGGTCATGCCTTTCATCGTCAGATAGATGCTGCGTACCAGAGGAATTTGATCCAACCGGCGTTCGAGGTACGCCACGATGCGTTGACCGATCAGGTGTGTTGTGAACGCTCCCACGGCGATGACGAGAATAATCATGGTGATGAGCCCGAGACCAGGGATGTGAAGAGGGAATCGGTCGCCGACCATTTTGGTAAGCAATTCATCAAGAGTCCAGAATAGTGTGGTGAGGATGAGATAGGTGGCCCAAGCCGGGACGAGTAGAAAGAGACCAGTAGCAAAGATTCGCCAGATATCTCGTAGCATGAAACTCCACCTGAATGATGATTGCAAACTGCGGCTCCCAAGTGTAACAGAAACCATCTTGCCACAGAAGCACTCCGCGTTCTCTTGATCTCACTGCCTGCGGTGCACTATTCTAGATGATCGTTAAAATATTCAACGCTAGGTTGTGAGCTCGAAGAAGGGAACCGTGATGTCTCTTGACAAGGATCTGTTAGCAATTCTTTGCTGTCCTGAAACAAAACAGCCGGTCTCGCTGGCGGAGGAGGGCCTCATTCGACGGGTCAACGAGGCGATTGGTCGTGGCGGGCTACAGAATAGAGGCAAGCATGGGGTCACTCAACGAGTAGACGGCGGTCTCGTGCGCGCCGACGAGAAGATCTTCTACCCCATTCGCGAGAACATTCCAGTGATGCTGATCGAGGAAGGAATTCCCCTCGACCAAATCGGATGAACCGGTTTTCTAGCCGAAGTTAATCCAAGCCCATCGAACGGCAGGCGAAGCAGCTGACGGAACTCTTTTCCAGGGGAAGGGGACGCCTTTCCATTTCGAGCCGCCAAAACTAAAAAAATATTTACCCGCCCGGTATCCCAAGATCGACGATGTTGGTATCGGTCTTGGATCCGGTTGAAGTCCCGCATTGCTGGCAGAGATATTCGTAGAGATTGCCTGACGGCAAGACAAGCAGAAGCCGTTCTCTCGTGGGTGTGGCAATACGACAATGGGGGCAATACAAGAGCGACGCTTGAAACGCGCCGAATTGATCAGCCCTATTCGGAACATTGGTGCGTGAGTTCTTCATCGGCATGCCAATCGGCCCTGATTGTTTTGGAAGCCATTTGGGCGGAACGGACATAAGATGATTCTATGCAAGGAGAAGCCAAGGGTCAACGGAGTCAGGCAGGCCCTTGATTGATGTTGGGGATAAATAGAAAGAGGGGAGGGCCGACTAGTCACCGGCATCCTGTTCCAGGTCAGATCGCTTGGCATGCACGCGTGCCCAGAGGAAACGCACCACTTGCACAAGAGCGTAGATGACTAACCCGCTAAGGAGGCCATACAGGCCTGCTCGACTCCATGGCCAGAGGTCTGGAGCGTGTAACACAAAGCCCAGCGCAAGATGCCCTCCTGCCCCAAGGCAGAGGGCGAAGATAATCCACTCTCGTGCCAAGGCCATGCTACGCGCCTGTTAGAGGGGGATGAGGACGTCGAAAAAGAGACAACTTACTCAGCGCAGTCTCTTACACAGAAGTCTTCGCCGATTCGATTTCGGTCGCAGTAATGAGACTGGATAGGTAGTCCGACACAAAGTTCAGAGCTTCTTCCCTGCCATC